>NZ_JBYTBB010000023.1:0-70596 GCF_058788755.1 Lysinibacillus sp. FW301-JW8 | reverse complement strand
GATCAAACTCTCCATAAAAGAAATTTGATTAGCTCAAATTGTTTTGCTGGCATCAATTTTGATGTCCAAAATTTTTGCTTTGTTCACCAGCAGAAGCTAGCTACTAAAAACTTGATTGATTACGTTTTGCTTGTTCAGTTTTCAAGGTTCATGTTTTGCTTTGTTTTAGCGTGTCACCGTGGCGACTTGTATAATACTACACCCCTTTTTTAAAAAGGTCAACACTTTTACTGAAAAAGATTTTATTTTTTTATTAAAGCAGAAAACCTTCCTATATTAATAATTATATATTTTTTTGGTTTCAATCACTGCTTCTTGAATTGTTTTAATGTAATATCGCTAACTAAAATATAATTTTATCATATTTCTTAATTAAGAATTAATAGATTTTTTTAGAAAAAGGAACAAAAAAACTCGGTATAAAAACCGAGCATATCAATTATGCCTCGGCATAATTGAGTCCGGAATCGGCTTTGTGCTTAGGTCTGCATGAAGCAGGTCAGTTAGCCGTTATCGCATGGATGTGATGATTTTAGGCTAACATCCTTTACTAACTCCTTTCCGATTCCGTGACATCCGCCAGAGGCTTTGGGCCAACAGATGTTTTTTGCGCGAATGCGTAGTGCTAACGTAGCGTCAGCAGCACGATGTCGGTCACTCAGGCGTTTTCACAGGATGTGAAGATCTTAGCCTGAGTTCCTCTATTTCAGCGGGTGTTTGGACACCCGCTGAAAAGTAGCTTAAATTTGCATTCATCTCACCACCTATAGAGGTGGGAGACTTCTGTATCTGCCGCTATGCTTTCTATACAAAAAACATTTGCTGAAAGAAGTTAAAATGGGAAAAAGAACGGGATGGCTGTCATCATAACAATAAACATTACAATCTGTAACGGAATACCTATTCTTACAAAATCCATAAATTTGTAGCCCCCTGCTGTCATTACCAGCGCATTGGTAGGTGATGCAATTGGTGTGGCAAACGCCATGCTTGCCGCTACTGCTACTGCAATCATAAACGTTGTTGGACTAACATCCATTGCAATCGCAGCACTCATTGCAATAGGTGAAAACAATACAGCAGTTGCCGTATTACTAATAAATTGACCAAAAACGGCTGTCAAAATATAAACACCTATGAGCACTCCATAAGGTCCAAAATCACCAAGGGCATTGATGATACCATCAGATAAAATAGCCATACCTCCTGTTTTTTCTAATGCTGTCGCCATTGGTAACATTGCGGCAACCAGCACAATGCTTTCAAAATTCATATTGCTATAGGCGTCTTCCATATTTCTTAAACAACCTGTTAATATCATTAGAACTGCACCAATCATTACAGAAATAACAGCAGGGAAAATTTCGAATGCCATTAAAATAATCATGAACAGCATAATAATACCAGCAAGACCAGCTTTACCTGTAGCAGCCGCTACACTTGCATGTTCCTTCGGCTGACCAACAACTACGACATCCTGGGTCTCTCTTGCTAACAAAAGAATTTCATCCCATGCGCCTTGTACTAATATAGCGTCTCCAAATTTCAACTTATGAGAAACCATATCTTGAAGCTTATATCCACCTTTTCTATTAATACCAATAATGTTTAGATTGTATTTTTCTCGGAATCCAAGAGAACTAACTGTTTCGTTGATAAAGCTTGAATTTGGTGTAAGCAAGACCTCTGCAATACCGAGATGTTTTGACACCAATTCATCGGCCTCTCCCTCTACTAACCCTTGCATCTCAAGATGATAATCTTCTACAAAACGGCGAATGTCCTCTTCTTCTCCTTGAACATACAGCTCATCCTTAGCATGAATAACACTTGTTGGACCTGCCATTTCTTGATAAGTCATCGGCAGTAAATTAATGCCCTCCTGTGATTTGCGATGAATTTTCATCATGCAAAGCATATACTTTGCTGGCAGTTTTAATTCTGCTAATGATGTATCAATAATAGGAGATTCTTCTGGAACAGAGATTTTAAATAGACGATTATTTAAATCATACTGCTTAATAATTTTCTTTGGCGAAAGTTTGTAGCCTTCATTTGTCTGGGTACGATTTTGTTCCTTTGGTAATAGGATATTGCGTACAAGCACTAAATAGGCGATACCCGCAATCATTCCAACAATACCTATAGGTGTTATTTCAAAAAAACCAAGTTTGTTATAACCCCTATCAACTAATAATTGACTAACAATTAAGTTGGTTGGTGACGCAATTAATGTCATAAGACCAGACAGACTTGCTACATATGAAAGTGGCAGTAGAAACTTAGAAGGGCTGACTTTCATACTAATCGCTATACTTACAACTATTGGCATCATTAATGCTACAGTACCTGTATTACTCATAAAGGCACCGACAGATCCTACAATAACGAGCAGTAATACAAATAATTTCAGCTCACTATTGCCAGACCATTTGAGCAATAATTGTCCTGCCATTCCCGCAAGACCAGTACGTAAAATTCCTGCACCCACGACAAATAGCCCTGCAATCATTAAAACTACAGAGTTTGAAAAACCAGATAATGCCTCTGTGGGTGTTAAAATATCCGTAATGACAAATGCCAGTAGTGACACAATAGCTACCAGATCTGCTCGTATTTTATTGGTCACAAATGCGAAAATTGTTGCTCCTAAAATAAGAAATGTTAATGTAAGCTGCACATTCATGAATTCCTTTCTAACATTAATCATTATATTTTTTGACAGCAAAAAAGTTTTATTTCATTGCTATTTTTATTATAGCTTACGGGAGAGTATATATGATAAAATTCACCATTTTTTCAAAATTAAAATAAGTGTGGCACTTAACCACACTATTAAAAAAACATTAGTTATTTAAGATAAAGATGATGCTCTTTAATATAATCGTAACATGTATTAGGTAAGAGATATCTTGGTTCACCACCCATCGCAAATTCTTCGCGAATATAGGTTGAACTAATTTCCATTGCTAAGCCCTTATCTATAAGATGGAATCTCCCATCATCATTGTTTCTTAAAATCGGAGAACGACTAATTGTTGATAGCATATCAATTCCATGCCTTGCCATTACAATAAATTTATTTTCTGCTACTAATGCGTCCCCCTTTTTCCATAATCCCGCACCAATATCCACTAATAAATCAGCGCCCATAATAAAATGAACTTCATCCTCTTGGTGCTTTTCTCTAAAATATTTCATGGTGTCATATGTGTAAATATTCCAGCCCTCTTGAATCATTTCATAGGAATCTGCAATAAATCGATCATCCTTGGCAATTGCTAGCTGTAGCATATTCCAGCGATGATTATCCTCTGTTTTTATTGTTTTATCCTTCCGTTTATTCGAGCAAGGCAAAAAAATAACCTTATCTAATTTACAGCGGTGCGCAACCGTGCTAGCTGTCCAAAGATGAACATTGGTAATAGGATCAAAGGACGAACCATAAATACCTATCCTCGCCATCGTGTCTCCCTCCTATTTCTTTTACATTTAAGTATTCATCCCGTAAGAAATCTTGTCTTTTATTGCCTGTATGCTTGCCATTTTATTGTCCCAACAGGCTTGACTTAAATCGACAGGATATTCTTCTGGGTTCATCGTTCGTTTGTACTCACACCATAACAATTGTAAGTTTTTATTTACATATGCTTGTGTTTCTTGGATAGGAGGTTCCTCATACACAACTTCCCCATTTTCTACGATGCTTTCATGTAACTCTATCGCTGTAAAGTTCGTAACAAATTTACTGATATACGTATGAACAGGGTGAAACATTTTTAATCGCTCTATTTGCTTAATGTTTTCCCCATCTAATGCAATATAGTCACCTTCAGCATGACCATTCTCATTATTAACAATTCGGTAAACACGCTTGCGACCAGGGGTAGTCACTTTTTCAGGGTTTGCTGAAATTTTAATTGTATCGACCATTTCTCCACTCTCATTCTCAATAGAAACTAATTTATATACCCCACCCAGGGCTGCCTGATCATAGGCTGTAATCAGCTTAGTACCGATTCCCCAAGCATCAATTTCTGCCCCTTGTGACTTTAAATGCATAATAGTATATTCGTCTAAATCATTAGATGCCATAATTTTTGCTTCTGTAAAACCTGCATCATCTAGCATTTTTCTTGCCATTTTCGAAAGATAGGCTAAATCGCCGCTGTCTAAACGGATACCAACAAAATTAATCTGCTCTCCTAATTCCTTTGCTATACGAATTGCATTTGGAACGCCTGAGCGTAATGTATCATAGGTATCTACTAAGAAAACACAGTCTTTATGTGACACTGCATATTTTTTAAACGCAGTATACTCATCTCGATAAGTTTGAATCATCGCATGAGCATGTGTTCCTGACACTGGAATACCAAATAATTTCCCTGCCCTTACATTACTTGTTGCCGAAAATCCACCAATATAAGCTGCACGAGTTCCCCAAATTGCGGCATCAAATTCATGAGCACGTCGGGTACCAAACTCCATCACGACATCTTCACCTGTCACCTGTTTTATACGTGATGCCTTTGTCGCGATAAGTGTTTGGTAGTTCACAATATTTAACAATGGCGTTTCAATTAACTGGGCCTCTGCCAATGGTGCCTCAATTCGTAGGATTGGCTCATTGGCAAAAACTAGCTCGCCCTCCCTCATCGCCTTAATAGATCCTGTAAACTTAAGATCCTGTAGGTATTGTAGAAATTCCTCTGGATATTTCTTCTCTTCTCGCAAATATTGAATATCACTTTGAGAGAATCTAAAATTATTTATAAACTCTATCACTTTTTTTAAACCAGCGAATATCGCATAACCATTGCCAAATGGAAGTTCTCTAAAATATAGCTCAAAAGCAGCTTTACGTTGATGAACACCATCTTGCCAATAAGTTTGAATCATATTAATTTGATATAAATCTGTGTGTAACATGAAGCTATCATCTGCATATTTCATGTTCTACCCTCCATTCTTGTTGGTCAAATAATAGTAGCATCAAGTGTTTGCTCAAAATGACTTAACGCCCACTCATGCCCTGTTTGATTAAAAGATGCAACAGCATTTTTATGAATTACAATCTGGAATCCTTTATTATAAGCATCTACCGCTGTATGAAGAACACAGATATCTGTACAAACTCCAATTAAATGAAGCTCAGTAATTTCTCTTTCACGTAATTTCAACTCCAAATTTGTCCCTACGAAGGCAGAGTAGCGTTTTTTATCAAGGTAATAGACATGGTCCTGCTCTTTATTTGATTCATATAACGCTTTTAAAGCTCCATATAAATCTCTACCTTTTGTATTGCGAATATTATGAGATGAAAATAACTTTGTTTCAGGATGATAAACATCCCCTTCTTCATGAACATCTATTGCAAATATAGTAAACTCACCATTCTCGATAAATTCCTTTGTTAAGTCAAAGTTTGCCCGCTCAAGCAGCTGTCCAGGCTCTCCACAAGTTAGAGCTCCATCTGTGGCAACAAAATCCACCGTGTAATCAATATTAATTAAAGCTCTCTTTTTCATCATTTCATCACTCCATTCCATTAATTAGTAATACTATAATTACAAATTACATTTGTTAAAATAATCAGGAAAGACGAATCTTTCCTAATGGTAAATGGACTCAACAATTTCAAAATCATTAAATGTATATAGTTGTGAAGGTCTGAAAGAATTTCGTTTCGTTTTCTTCGGCTTCCCTTCCTCATCCAGTACCCTTTCGATAAAAGTTAGTTTGGGTGCCTTTGTAAAGAATACGGAATCATTTGAAATTCGAGAATCTTCTCCAACTGTCAGAAGCACTCGCTGTAATTCAGACAAAGTAAACTCTTGTGGTAAAAAATTTTTAGCAACTGTTGTTTGTATCATATCTCTTTTAATAAATTCCAAAGCATCGGTAATAATTTGGCGATGATCAAATGCTAGCTGAAGGGTAAATACCTCCTCAATATCAAATAGCTCCACCTCGGCAGCGTCATCGTTTGCCTGTCGTTGCTCAATAAATATTTCTGGAACAATGGCGTAAAAGGCATTTGAAATCATCCAACCACGAGGATCTCGATCAATTCCATCATAAACACCAAAATGTTGTATATGTAAACCCTCTACATTTGTTTCTTCCTTTAACTCTCTTTTTGCAGCGATATAAGCTGTTTCCTTTTGACTGGCATCTATAAAACCTCCTGGTAGTGCCCATTTACCGCCTTCAATATTCGGATTTCCTTCAGCATCCTTTGCTGCACGTTTAATGAGCATAATCTTTAGCGTCATATTTGGCGGTGCTTTTTCCTCTTTTTTTTCTGAGACAATTGTAAAAATAGCAATATCTGCGGTATAGCCATCAGGTGTTTGATATTTTGAAGAATCATAGTTTGCAAGCACTTCTTCTTCACTACGGAATTTTGACATTGAAAAACTCCTTTATTTTATTGAAGTAATTTGTAATTCTATAATTACTATTTAACAAAATGATACTCGTAAATACTAATAATTGCAACTCTTTTATAACTAAGATTAACCAACCATTTGCCTTTAAAATCATCGACAAATGGTTGGTTAATGCAAGGTTATTATAAAGCCTTAAAGCATTTCTGAGCTTGTTTTTGCTTGCAAATGAAGAAGTAAATAATCTGGCCCACCAGCCTTTGAATCTGTTCCTGACATATTAAATCCACCAAACGGCTGATAACCAACAATAGCGCCTGTACAACCACGGTTGAAGTAAAGATTTCCGACATGGAATTCTTCACGAGCCTTTTCAATATGCTCACGGTTATTTGTAATCACTGCACCAGTTAAGCCATATTCTGTATTGTTGGCGATTTCAATTGCATGATCAAAATCCTTTGCTTTCGTAAAGCCAACTACTGGTCCAAAGATTTCTTCCTTCATAATTCTTGCCTCTGAAGAAAGATCAGCAAATACAGTTGGCTGAATAAAGTAGCCTATAGAATCGTCGCCTTTTCCACCTGTCAACAGCCTTCCTTCCTGCTTACCAATCTCAATATAATCCATGATTTTATTATACGCATTCCGATCAATTACTGTTGCCATGTAGTTTGAATAGTCTGTTGGATCACCTTGAGTCAATTCATCTGTTAACGCTACTACACGTTTCAGAACTTGATCGTATACATCTTCTACAATAACTGCACGAGAACATGCAGAACATTTTTGACCAGAGAAGCCAAATGCAGAAGATACTATCGAAGTCGCTGCTAATTCAAGGTCTGCTTCTTTATCAACAACAATTGTATCCTTTCCACCCATCTCAGCAATCACACGTTTTATCCAAATTTGTCCATCATGCACTTTCGAAGCACGTTCAAAAATACGAAGACCAACATCACGTGAACCTGTAAAGCTGATAAATCGAGTGTCTTTATGATCAACAAGGTAATCCCCCACTTCTGAGCCACTTCCTGGCACGAAGTTAAGAACACCTTTAGGAAGACCTGCTTCCTCCATCACTTCAACAAATTTAGCAGCAATCACTGGAGTAGTAGAGGCTGGCTTTAATAATACTGTATTACCTGTCACAATTGCCGCTACTGTTGTCCCAGCCATAATAGCGAATGGGAAGTTCCAAGGAGAGATAATAATCCCCACTCCTAATGGAATATAGTCATAACGATTAAATTCATTTGGACGACTTTGAACAGGTGAGCCGTCTTTAATTAAAAGCATTTGACGACCATAATACTCCAAGAAATCAATGGCTTCTGCTGTGTCTGCATCTGCCTCCTTCCATGGCTTACCCGCTTCCTTTGTTAGCAATGCTGAAAATTCATGCTTACGGCGGCGAATAATTGCAGCAGCCTTAAATAAAACATCTGCGCGAAACTCAGCTTTCACTTTTTTCCACGTTTTAAATGCTTGAACAGCTGCTTGCATAGCTTTTTCAGCTAGCTCTTTATTCGCCTTCGATACACGTCCAATCACTTCTCTTTTATTGGAAGGATTGTAGGAAATAATCTTATCCTCTGTGGTAATTCGCTCTCCACCAATCACTAAATCGTAATCTTGCCCTAAGTACCCTTCAACGGTTTGTAAAGCATTCAAATAATCTAATCGATTAGCTTCAACACCAAAATCAGTAAACGGCTCATGCCTATATGCTACTACCATATATACCTCCAATATTGTTATCTACTCAGCTTATTGAGCTGAAAAAATTAGAATCCTTATCTTACGGGCACAACCAGCTCTGTTAATTTATTTTTAAGGTCTACTTCAACACTAGATGAAGCATCTACTAACGGCACTGAAACTGAACCAACAGGTATACCGATTAAATTTAATGCAGCTTTTAAAGGGCCTGGATTTCCTTCTTTATATAGCGTCTTCATTAATGGGAAAAACTTTTTATGCAGTTCTACTGCTTCATCGTAGTTTTTCTCTTGAACTAAATCATAAATCTTCACCCATACATCTGGAATAAGATTAGAGCTAGCTGTTATAGCCCCTGGTGCTCCTGCAATAAATGAAGACACTGCTCTGAAATCCTCTCCACAAAGAACGGAAATTTTATCACCAACAGTTTGAAGTAGCTCAAGGACATCACCTATATTATCCGAGCAAACCTTCATTCCAACTACATTTGGTACATTTTCAACAATCTCTTTTACTGTATCATTTGCCAAATGAATGCCTGTTTTATATGGAATGTTATAGAGGATAATAGGCATATCTAAACATTTATCAATCGCTTCATAATATTCGATAAAACCTTGTTTAGTCGGACTTACATAATATGGTGTCACAATCATTACAGCGTCCGCACCAGCCTGTTTTGCATAGTTGCCTAATTCCACATTGTCACCTAATCCTGGAGAAAGTAATCCTACTACTACTGGGACACGACCATCGATAGTACTTAATGCAACATCAATAGCAATTTTTCGCTGTTCCATATTGAGCGCAGCATATTCTCCTGTTCCACCTAATACAAGTAAAGAGTGAATATTATTATTTAGTTGATCCTCGATTAAATTTGCGAAGCTTTGTTTATCAACAGACCCATCTTGATGTAAAGGTGTTACTAACGCTGTCATAATTCCATTAAATTTCATTTTAATAGTCTCCTTTAAATATTATTTATAAGCCTTTGCATTACCCAATACTTGTGGATTTACTACATTTCTTGATATTTTTCCATTTAACACAACACCAACTTCTTGTGTTATCGATTCAGAGCATCTATCTTTTGCCTCTAATGTATCGCCACCAAAATGCGGTGTAAAAATTACATTCTCCAATGTAAAAAGAGGGTTATCACTATTTGGAGGCTCATGCTCTAAAACATCTAACGCTGCACCAGCTATTTTTTTAGTAACTAAGGCGCTATATAATGCTTGTTCGTTTATCAATGAGCCTCTTCCTAAATTAATTACAAATGCTGAATCTCTCATTAACTCAAATTGCTTAGCAGAAAATAAATGATATGTGCTTTTCGTTAGCGGTGCATGTAAAGAGATAAAATCACATATTGGAAGAACCATATTTAAGTCATCGGTTTTAACAACACCATGTAGCTGCATCTCTGATTCTGTAACAAACGGATCAAACCCTAAAACATTCATATTAAATGCCTTTGCTTTTTTAGCTAAATCCTGTCCAACCCTTCCCATTCCTACGATTAAAAGTGTCTTTCCATTCACTTCCATAGGAAAATAGGTTTCTCTATAATGCCATTCATTGTTTCTAACTTTAGAATCACTAATATTTAAGTTTCTACTTAAAGCTAAAATAGACATCACCGCATGCTCTGCAACAGAGGTGTAATTACTGGACGGTGCATTCAACACAACTATTCCAGTTTCTGTTGCACTTGGAACATCTATATTATCTAGCCCGACTCCATGCATTCCTACTACCTCAAGGGAGGGGCAGCTTTCTAAAATATTTCTTGTAATTTTTTCTGTTCTAACAATGACTGCATGTGCCTGATGTTTGTTTATATAGTCTATAATGGTCGCCTCTGAACCATTGGGTGCCAACACTACATTAAAATGATCAGTCAAGTACTCAACACCATTCGGTCGAATCGTTGGTTCAATTAATAGGACTGTTTTTGTCATGTAATTTCTCCTTCAAAGACAAAGTTATGATACTTAGTATACTAAGTTAGTGTAAAAAAATTTCGAGAATGGGAGTCTTTGTTTATCAACAGAAAGACTCCATTAGTTTTTATAATACTTTTGATAAAAATGCTTTTGTTCTTTCATGAGATGGGTTTGTGAAAATATCTCTAGGATTTCCTTCTTCCACTATATTACCACCATCAATATAAATAACTCGATCGGCTACTTCCCGGGCAAATCCCATTTCATGTGTGACAATGACCATTGTCATTCCTTCTTGTGCTAATTGTTTCATAACCCGTAAAACCTCTCCAACCATTTCAGGGTCCAGTGCAGACGTTGGCTCATCAAATAGCATTACATGTGGCTCCATTGCTAAGGCTCTTGCAATCGCAACACGCTGTTGTTGTCCACCAGATAAATTAGAGGGATATGCAGTTGCTTTTTCTGCTAAACCCACTTTTTTTAACAGCTCCATCGCTTGTTTTTCAGCTTCTTCTTTCGTTTTCTTTTTGAGTCTTATTGGTGCTAATGTAATATTTTCAATAACAGTTTTTTGCGGAAACAGATTAAATTGCTGGAAAACCATCCCCATTTTTTGACGAAGCTTATTAATATCAACGGTTTTATCTATAATATTTTCGCCTTCTACAATAATTTCGCCACCACTCGGTTCTTCTAAAAGATTCAAGCATCTTAAAAATGTACTTTTACCTGAACCAGATGAACCTATAATACAAACAACTTCTTTAGCTGCAATCTCTGTGCAAATATTTTTTAAAACTTGTAAATCTCCAAAGGATTTAGATAGACTATTAACCTTTATCATGTAATCACAAACCTCCGTTCCATCTTAGTAGAAATAAGGGAAACAGTATAAATGGTGATAAAGTAGAATAATCCTACCATCGTTAAGATTTCAAAGGATCTAAAATTCATCGCATAGATGGATTGTCCAACCATTGTTAATTCAGCTATTCCGATAACTGACAGCATCGATGTATCCTTAATCGCGTGCGTTAATTGGTTCACAAATGACGGAATCATACGTCGTACAGCCTGTGGTAAAATGATTAAAGCCATTGTTTGAGCATAAGAGAAACCTAAGGATCTTCCTGCTTCCATTTGTCCCTTACCAATTGATTCGATTCCTCCACGGAAAATCTCTGTATTATAAGCTCCAATATTAAAGCTTATGGCAATCAGTCCTGCTGTAAAAGCCGAAAGATGTATATCCAAAGCTGTTGGTGCACCAAAGTAAATAAATAATATTTGAATTAGTATTGGTGTTCCGCGAATAAGATTAACATATATTGCTGCAGGATAACGTAAAATTGCATACTTTGACATCCTCATAAAACACGCAATTAGCCCAATTATAAGTGAGAAAATTATTGATAAAATGGATATTAATAGCGTCATATATAAACCTTGCAGAAGATAAGGCAGTGCATCTGTCATAACTTTGAATGTTGTTTCCATTAAAACACCTCACTTCACATTAACTATATTTATTTACCAAACCATTTTTCATGGATTTTGTCATATTCCCCATTGTCCTTAACTGTTTTTAAGCCAGCATTAATCTTATCTACTAACTCTTTATTCCCTTTTTTAACTGCAAAAGCATGTTCATCGACTGTCATATGCTCTCCCACAATTCGGAATTTCGTATTGTCACCATCTACCGCTAAACGATACTCAACTGTTGGGGAGTTAAGCACAAGTGCATCTGCATTTCCATTTTCTACATCTAAATACAGCGCATCTGTTTCTTTTAGTGGCTTCGCTTTTCCACCATATTTATCTGCTAATTCCTTTGCCTTTTCAAAAGTTGTAGAACCTTGTGTAGCAACAATTGTTTTTCCTTTTAAATCCTCAAAGGATTGGATGGAACTATCATTTGCTACAGCAAGCACTAATCCAGAATTTAAAAAGATATCTGAGAAATCTACAACTTCCTTGCGTTCTTCACGTATTAATAGTGAAGAAGCGATATCTACCTGATTAGATTGTAAGCCTGGAATAAAACCATCAAATTTCATTTCTTTAAATTCTAACTCTAAATTTTCTACTTTTGCAACCGCTTGCAATAAATCATATTCGAAGCCAGTTAATTTACCATCCTGTTTAAAAATAAGAGGCGGATAGTTATTTAAAGCAGCTACGCTTACTTTTTCGACACCACCAGCACCTGCATTAGAGTTGCTTTTGTTACACCCCACGAGAATTATGGACAACAGCCCAATAGTCCCTAATAAAAATAACAACCTTTTCATCTTATACATTACGACATCCCCTTTACTCGCATTTATTTTGTTAATTCTGATAATAGCGAATAATTAAATATTAAGTTATAGCACTAAGGATGTCAACAACTTATAATACTAAGTATTATAATAATTTAATTTTTAAATTTACCAATATCAAACGGGATGGTTAATTCATTAGTATCTAAAATAAGAATAGTACTTCCAATTATCTGTATTTATATAGAATATATTTAAATCCATAGGAACCTTATTTTTTGCATAAGATATTCTTGTTCCTTTTAACACGGCTGTCGTGTCTGGTATCTGCAAAGCACCTGCAATATAAGGAGTCGCAATAACCGCCTCTATTTCATCCTCTACTTCAACGATATCGATATTGACTTGCTCTTTTAGTAGTTGTTGTACAGAAGAAATTGCTGTATTTTCTTGATAAACATTAGAGGATACTACAGGGCGGATATAATGCTCTAAGAAAAACATTGGTTGATTGTTTAAATATCGAATTCTTTTTAAATAAATGATTTCTGTATCCTCTTCTAGTTTTAATAGCTTAGCAAAATGTGGATTGACCACCTTTTTAATTTCAATTGTCCGTACAGATATTTTTTCCCAATCGTTTGAATAATGGTTTCTAAAGCCAGACATACTAGTCCATGTTTGTTTCGGCTGTTGGTTGCTTACAAAAGAACCCTTCCCTTGAACTCTATGAATTATTTTGTCATTTTCAAGCTGCTTTAGCGCATTTCTTACTGGTGTACGGCTTACCTTGAACATTTTTTCCAGTTCAGCCTCTGAAGGTAAAATATCACCAACAAGATATTTGCCCTCTGCAATTTCTTGCTTAATTGTGTCATAAATTTTTTGATATGCAGGTTTCGTTTGAATAATCATCTACCCCACTTCTTTTTAGAATATAATACCCTATAATTCATTATTTTTACAAATACTTATAATACTAAGTATACATAAGGGTATATTTTTATACTAAGCATGGTACATTAATTAATTATAGTTATTTTTTAAATTTAATCATTAAAAAAATCCCTCCAGTAGTAAACTGAAGGGATTAAAACATCTTATTTATTTGTAAAAAGTATATACTGGAAGCATTAATAACGTACTTAATCAATGCTCCATTTATTTATTAATTTAAAAAAATACCATTTCGCACAACGATTCGCCCGTTTTTAATAACAGTATTTGTATGGTTCATGCCATAGAAATATTGAAGTTGTTTGTAGTTAGCAACATCTAAGATAACAACATCAGCTTGTTTATCTGCCTCAAGTGAACCAATTTGTTCGCCTCGATTAATTGCGTATGCAGCATTAATCGTTGTTGCAGTTAATACTTCCTCCAGTGTCATTCCCATATGCATACAAGCTAAATTCATAATAAAAGGTAGACTCATTGTTGGCGATGATCCAGGATTAAAATCTGTTGATATCGCTACAGGTACCCCTTCATCGATCATTAGACGCCCCCTTGCAAATGGTGCACGTAAGAAGAATGCAGTTCCTGGCAACAATACAGCAATCGTACCCGCTTTAGCCATACTTTGAATCCCCTCATCAGAGGCAACCAGCAAATGCTCGGCTGAAATTGCTCCTACCTGTGCAGCAAGCTCTGCTCCCTTATACGGCTCAATTTCATCAGCATGAATTTTTGGCGTTAAACCAAATGCTTTTCCAGCCTCTAAAATACGCTGTGATTGCTCCGGTGTAAAGACGCCTTTTTCACAAAATACATCATTAAATTCAGCCAGTTTTAGCTCCGCTACTTTAGGTAGCATGTCATGAATCACAATATCAACGAATTCATCCTCACGCCCCTTATAGTCTCGCGGTACTGCATGTGCTCCCATAAAAGTACTAACGACATCAATATCATGAGCTGCTTGTAATTTTTTGGCTACCTCCAGCTGTTTCTTTTCCGTTTCCCAATCCAAGCCATAGCCCGATTTTGCTTCAACTGTTGTCACACCATGCTTTAAAAATACATCTAAGTGTTGCATCGTCTTTGCATATAAATCTTCAAAACTAGTTTCACGTGTACGCTTTGTTGTGGCGTGAATCCCACCACCTGCATTCATAATTTCCATGTAGGTAGAACCATTGAGTCGCATATTAAACTCTTGCTCGCGTGTCCCACCATGTACTAAATGCGTATGACAGTCCACCAAGCCTGGCATAACAATCTTACCAGAAGCATCAACGATATCTGCTTTCTTGACTAAATCAGGGAAATTTACTGCCAGCTGGTCAAATGCCCCAACAGCTATAATACGATCTTCCTCAATAAGGACACTGCCATTTTCAACAACAGCAATTTCTCGCATTTGTTCCTTTGCGCGTGGTCCTTGAACATTATTTTTTAATGTAATGACTTCATTGGCATTTTTGATTAAAATGGTCACTTCACATCATCCTTTAACATTGGTATATGCACACCTTTGTTTTTCGCTGTTTGTATTGCAATATCATAGCCTGCATCCGCATGACGGGCAACACCCATCCCTGGATCTGAAACTAACACACGTGCAATTTTCTCTGCAGCGAGCTCTGATCCATCTGCTACTAACACTTGACCTGCATGCTGTGAATAACCCATTCCTACACCGCCACCATGATGAACACTTACCCAGCTGGCACCGCTCGCTGTATTAACAAGGGCATTTAAAATCGGCCAATCTGAAACAGCGTCCGAACCGTCCAGCATTCCCTCTGTTTCGCGATTTGGTGATGCCACTGATCCTGAATCTAAATGATCACGTCCAAAAACAATCGGTGCAGATAATTCACCATTCGCCACCATTTCATTTACTTTTAATGCAAAGCGATGACGATCTCCATAGCCTAGCCAGCAAATACGTGCAGGTAGCCCTTGCCATTTCACCATTTTTTGAGCCATATTAATCCAATTGACTAGACCTTCATCCTCAGCAAACATCTCTTTTGCAAGTGCGTCTGTTTTATAAATATCCTCAGGGTCCCCTGAAAGCGCTGCCCAGCGGAACGGCCCTTTTCCTTCACAGAACAATGGACGAATATAAGCCGGTACAAAGCCTGGGAAATCAAAGGCATTTGTTACACCCATTTCTTTGGCATATGCTCGAATATTATTGCCATAATCAAATACTTCTGCACCAGCCTCTTGGAACTCTAGCATTGTACGAACATGCTCTGCCATAGTTTCCTTCGCTTTTCGCTCATATGTTTTCACATCTGTTTTACGCAGCTCTAGCGCTTGCTCAAATGTCATGCAGTTTGGTACATAGCCATTTATCGGATCGTGTGCAGATGTTTGATCCGTCACAAAGTCTGGAATAATCCCTCGATTCAGTAGTTCACGATTAATGTCTGCGCAATTACCAACAAGACCAATAGAAGCTGGCTCTTTTTGATCACGTAATTTATTGACTAATGCTATCGCTTCGTCCACTGTCTCTACAATGTAATCGCAGTAACCTTCTTTTATTTTACGCTCAATGCGGGCGCGATCCACTTCTACTACTAGAATCACAGCTCCCGCCATTTTCCCAGCTAATGGCTGTGCACCACTCATACCGCCCATACCACCTGTAAGGATGAATTTGCCACGTAAATCCGCAGTGCCAAATACTTTTTTCCCTGCTTCTACAAATGATAAATAAGTGCCCTGTAAAATTCCTTGAGCACCGATATAAATCCAACTGCCCGCAGTCATTTGACCATACATCATTAAATCTCTATCTTCTAATTCATAGAAATGATCCCAATTTGCCCATGCAGGTACTAGATTCGAATTGGCAATTAGCACACGTGGAGAATGCTCATGTGTACGGAACACAGCTACTGGCTTCCCAGATTGAATCAGAAGTGTTTCATCATTTTCTAATTCTTTTAAAGAAGCAATAATTTGTTCATAGCTTTCCCAATTTCGGGCAGCCTTCCCAATACCACCATAAACAATTAGCTCATCCGGATTCTCTGCTACTTCTGGATCTAGATTATTCATTAGCATACGCATTGCAGCTTCTTGTGTCCAACCTCTACACGATAATGTCGTTCCCCGTGGTGCACGAATATTTGTTGTTGTTTTCATAACGATCCATCCCCTTTGGTTTTATTTAGATAATTCCACTAAATCATCGCTATCTAATAAATATTTCGCTAATGCCTCAATTTCATCACCAATTGGTTGATCGGCTAATAACGGTGGACAAAATTCACGCACTTTTTCTAGGTACTTTCGTGTTGTCGGAGATAACTGCTCCTCTGCTTGATCTAAATGAATGGCCTGTGATGCACAAATCATTTCTATGGCAATCACTCGAGCAGCATTGTGCACAATTTGTCGGACTTGACGGGCTGACGTTGTTCCCATGCTCACATGATCCTCTTGATTACCAGACGTTGGAATAGAATCCACACTTGAAGGATGTGCCAATACTTTATTTTCAGATACAATTGAAGCCGCTGTATATTGAGCAATCATTAAACCACATTCTATACCAGGATTTGTCGCTAAAAATGGCGGTAAGCCTTCATTCAATTGTGGGTTTACCATCCGTTCTGTTCGACGTTCGGAAATATTAGCCCACTCACACACACCAATTTTTAAGAAGTCCATTGCTAAGGCAATCGGTTGACCATGGAAATGTCCCCCAGATAGTACCTCCCCATTTTCTAAAACAATTGGATTATCTGTCGTTGCATTCATTTCTGTTTGCACACGATCTTGAGCGTAGAAGAATGATTGCCAGGATGCACCGTGTACCTGTGGGATACAGCGTAATGAATAGGCATCCTGCATACGTATCTCACCTTGCTTTGTCACCCGTTTACTTCCTTCTAGCCACTTACGAATTCTTCCACCTACCAGCTCTAATTCTGGATGTGGTCTTACTGCTAAAAGCGCCGGATCGAACGCTGATGTAATCCCCTTTAAGGCCTCTAGCGTTAAACTTGCTGCCATATCTGCCGCTAGCCCTATGCGCTCAGCTTCGTTGACTGTTAACACACCAATACCTGTCATTGCTTGAGTGCCATTCACAAGCGCCAGCCCTTCTTTCGCCTGTAGTCGAACAGGCGTTAATCCGGCTTTCTCTAATGCCTTACCACCACTCAGTACCTCTCCATTAAACTCAGCCTTACCCTCACCTACAAGCACTAATGCAAGGTGCGATAATGGTGCTAAATCCCCACTGGCTCCAACTGAACCTTGAGACGGTACAATTGGATGCACACCCTTATTAATGAAATCCACTAATAGCTGGACTGTTTCTTGACGAATACCTGAAAAACCACGTGCTAAAGCATTGGCACGCAAAACCATCATTGCACGTACAACATCCGTTGGAAACGGTGCACCAACACCTGTTGCATCTGAGCGCAATAAATTCAGCTGTAAAAGCTCAATATCTTCCTCTTCAATTTTTATATTACTTAGTTTTCCAAATCCTGTATTAACACCATAAATCGTTTGCCCTTCAGCTAAACGTTTTTCAATTCGTTCTCTACTCAAACGGATTCGCTCCACACTTTCTGTAGATAGCGTTACCGTTGCATGACCTTTAACAATTCCCTCTATTTGCTTTCTAGTTAATGTATTGCCATCAAGCTCGATGATTGACTTCATATGACATCCCCCTATTCCCTTTATGGCTGTGTAAAAATATTTTTAATCCATTAACTCTTTTCACTTTCACGCTGAAAACGATTTCTGTAAGAAGATTAAATGGAGATTACTCTATTTACATTGTACTAACTACTTTTTTCAGAAAATAGAGAATTTTAATGCAAGAAACATGATTTTCCTCAGATTTTTATGTTATTTTTATGAATATAATCGTACTTTTTTACGAAACAGGATTATTTTATGAAAGGTTGATTGTGATGAGGCTGTTATTAATAGATCGAGACCCTGAAGAGCTTTCTGGTATTCGTTGGTTTTTACATACATATTTTCCTGGAGATGTATCAATTGAAATGTGCGCCAGTATGTCGGAGGCACCACAATGCATTCAGCAATTCGAGCCTGATGTAATCTTATTGAATATTGACTTATTCCCAAATAATCGTTTAACTGCTCTAAATCATGTTTTTCAGAAATATTCTGGGGCGATCTTAGCAATGACAACAGAGCCCTTATTTAAAAATGCGTTAAAAGCCATTGATCTACAGGTACAGCACCTTTTTGTAAAACCTATTGATTTAGAGGTATTGAAGCAAAAGCTTACAACTATCTCCCTTCGTACACCACAAGTAAATAATGCTACTGTTGAGGAAACTTCAGAAGAATCCTTCTATTATCAGTTATTTATAGATAGTAAGCCTAGCTCCATTGAGGCGACTATATATTTTACAATGATTGAGCCTGAACAGTTAGAAACATTGAACAAGCTATTTAACTGGCTGCAGCAAACAGCAATTCACTATCATATGCAAGTCTACCCATTATCTGATAGTATCGTCTGCTTATTTCAAACAAATGATATGAAGATTGTGGAAAAGGATGTACGTACGCTGATAAAGGAATGGCGCCTAACAAGCAATAGCTCCATAAATATTGGGATATATGATGGAGAACCTACAACTCTTAAAAATATGTATATCTTCACAAAGCGTGCCCTTCATCAAAGCTTTTACGAGGGATTCGGGCATATTTTTTATGCGAGTAAACAACTCGAAGCACAGCCATTTGATCCTTTGTTAACACCAGAGGAGCAGCAGTTACTGATTAGTAGTTTAGAGGAAGGCGATCTTGAGACCGTTAAAACATTTTTATATCAGCTATCCAATGAAGGAATTTATTATGAGCAAGATGACTTACGTATTCATCTAACTAGTGTCTTAGCGCAAATTCGCCGCTTCATGCTGAAGTATAAATTGCATGAGAAAGCAGCTATCGAGCAACATTACCGACAACTTTTTCATTTAATTATCGAACATCCTATTTTTTATACCATACTAAATGGCATCATTTCATTTACACAAAGGCTTATTGAGCTGGCTCATGAGGCAAGAGTGGAGAAAAGAACTGATTATGTAGAGCTGGCAATAGAAATTATCAATCAACAATTTCAGGATAGCAGGTTATCTTTACCCTTCGTTGCCCATAAATTAGGCATTAGCCCCAATTATTTAAGTACGATTTTTTCAAAGAAGCAAGGCTTGCCCTTTAAACGTTACCTACAGCAGGCTCGAATTCATAATGCTACGAAAATGCTTGTGGATACAGATTTTGCTATTAGTGAGATTGCACAATTAAATGGATTTGAAGATCCAAATTATTTCATTAAGATTTTTAAACAGCAGATAGGCATAACACCCAATCGCTATCGGAAAACTTATTAATGAATTTTCATTTAGCATACCCTATTTTCAATTCTGTGTGATTTATTCACATTATATTTAGTATACAAGCATTTTGATGCATCACTAAAAGTCGAGAATGATATTTCAATAGAATGTGTTTGTGTGATGGAAGTGTAATGCGCAATTTTAGATTACAGTCTACTTTAATTGAGCATAATAGAGAAAAAAATCATCCTAATTACGATTTAAAAGCATTTCATCTCCTTTTCTTAATTCTAATATTGTTTCAAAAATTTGCGTTTTGGGTAATGTAATTTTGCATAATTCTACTACTCTCCACATAAAATAATAGTTTATATCTTACAATAAAAATTCTTTAACGATAATTATTATAATGTACTAGCAATTCTAGTTTGTATTTGTTATAGTTATTGATGAAGAGTTTGACTCACAATTTTTTTCAGGAGGTAAACTATTATGACAAACGCAAATGATCGTAGCCGTCGTTTTACAACAGCAGGTGGCGCTCCAGTAGTAAGCAACCATGACTCTATGTCAGCAGGTCCAAGAGGTCCTCTTTTACTTCAAGATGTATGGTTAGTTGAAAAATTAGCAAACTTCAACCGTGAAGTTATTCCTGAGCGTCGTATGCACGCAAAAGGTTCAGGTGCATTTGGTACTTTTACTGTAACGCATGATATTACTCAATATACAAAAGCAAAAATCTTCTCTGAGGTTGGGAAGAAAACAGAAATGTTTGCACGCTTCTCTACAGTTGCAGGTGAACGTGGTGCAGCAGATGCTGAGCGAGATATTCGTGGCTTTGCCCTTAAATTTTATACAGAAGAAGGTAACTGGGATTTAGTTGGGAACAATACGCCTGTATTCTTCTTCCGCGACCCATTACATTTTACAGATTTAAATCACGTGGTAAAACGTGACCCGCGTACAAATATGAAAAACTCAAACTCAAACTGGGACTTCTGGGCTTCATTACCAGAAGCACTCCACCAAGTCACAATAGTAATGTCTGACCGTGGTATTCCAGCTGGTTACCGTAATATGCACGGTTTTGGATCTCATACGTATAGCTTTATCAATGCTGAAAACGAGCGTGTATGGGTAAAATTCCACTTCCGCACAGAACAAGGCATTAAAAATTTAACAGGTGCTGAAGCAGAGGATGTAGTCGGTAAAGACCGTGAATCGTCCCAACGTGATTTATATGGTGCCATTGAACAAGGCGATTTCCCTAAATGGAAGATGTACATTCAGGTAATGACTGAGGAACAAGCTCGTGAACTACCATATAACCCATTTGATTTAACAAAGGTTTGGTATAAAAAAGACTTCCCATTAATTCCTGTAGGTGAATTCGAATTAAATAAAAACCCAGACAACTATTTTGCTGAAGTTGAGCAAGCAGCATTCGCGCCATCTAATATTGTTCCTGGTATTAGCTTCTCACCAGACAAAATGTTACAGGGACGTATCTTTGCTTATGCAGATGCGCAACGCTACCGCTTAGGTGTGAATCATTATATGCTTCCAGTAAATGCACCAAAGTGTCCATTCCGTACTTTCCATCGTGATGGCGCTATGCGTTTTGACGGCAACCTTGGTTCAACTTTAGGCTATGAACCAAATAGCTACGGTGAGTGGGAGCACAACTTAGATTATAAAGAGCCAGAATTACGTATTGATGGTCACGCAGGTATCCACGATTTCCGTGAAGATGATAGCAACTATTTCGAGCAGCCAGGTAAACTATTCCGCCTTATGACTGCAGAAGAACAACAACGTCTATTCGAAAATACAGCAAATGATATGGCATCTGTTGAAGAGTTCATCAAGCGCCGCCACATTCTTCACTGCTATTTAGCTGATCCAGCATATGGTGAGGGTGTTGCAAAAGCAATGGGTCTTTCATTAGAAGGTATGGATCTTGCTAACCCATATGTAAAACAACCAACTAACGTTTAATTTTCCACTTATTATTGATATCCAAATCCAACTTTTACTCCATGTGAATCTACCATTCACATGGAGTTTTTTTGATTAAACAAAGGCCTATGTCTGTATTTTGACATAAGCCTTTGCTTTCATTATTGGTAAATTTGACTACCTGCTTTTTTAAATTCATCAGCCTTTTCCTGCATCCCTTGATGAATTGCCTCTGTCGTATTTACATCTTTTTCTTTAGCATAATTACGAATATCTTGTGAGATTCTCATACTACAGAACTTGGGTCCACACATTGAACAGAAGTGAGCAGTTTTTGCCCCCTCTGCTGGTAATGTTTCATCATGATATTCAACTGCACGCTCTGGATCTAAAGACAGGTTGAATTGATCACGCCAGCGGAATTCGAAGCGTGCCTTTGAAAGCGCATCATCTCGCTGTTGTGCTCCTGGATGCCCCTTCGCTAAATCAGCAGCGTGTGCAGCAATTTTATACGTAATCACCCCTACACGAACATCCTCTCGATTTGGTAAGCCCAGATGCTCTTTTGGTGTCACATAGCATAGCATTGCCGTACCAAACCATCCAATCATTGCAGCACCAATAGCTGATGTAATATGGTCATAGCCTGGTGCAATATCTGTTGTCAGTGGTCCTAAAGTATAGAAAGGAGCCTCCTTACACACCTCTAACTGCTTGTCCATATTTTCTTTAATTAAATGCATTGGCACGTGCCCCGGTCCCTCCACCATCACCTGTACATCATGCTTCCAGGCAATCTGTGTTAATTCACCTAACGTTTCAAGCTCTGCAAACTGTGCCTCGTCATTGGCATCTGCAATTGATCCGGGACGTAAACCATCCCCTAACGAGAAGGCAACATCATATGTTTTCATGATTTCACAGATTTCTTCAAAATGTGTATATAAAAAGTTTTCTTGATGATGATATAAGCACCACTGGGCCATAATTGAACCTCCCCGTGACACAATACCTGTCACACGATTTACCGTTAGCGGTACATAACGTAATAGTACACCCGCATGAATCGTGAAGTAATCAACCCCTTGCTCTGCTTGCTCGATTAACGTATCTCGATACACCTCCCACGTTAAATCCTCAGCTATACCATTTACCTTTTCAAGCGCTTGATAAATTGGCACTGTTCCAACCGGCACCGCAGCATTTCGGATAATCCATTCACGTGTCGTATGAATGTGCTTACCAGTCGATAAATCCATAATATTATCAGCGCCCCAGCGTGTTGCCCATGTCATTTTCTCTACCTCTTCTGCAATAGATGATGACACTGCTGAATTCCCAATATTGGCATTAATTTTCACATGAAAATTACGTCCTATAATCATTGGCTCTGCCTCAGGATGATTAATATTAGAAGGCATAATGGCACGCCCCGCCGCAATCTCCGAGCGAACATATTCAGGATCCATATTTTCGCGAATAGCTACAAACTCCATTTCAGGTGTAATAACTCCCTTTCGTGCATAATGAAGCTGTGTTACATTTTTACCTTTTTTAGCTCGCAGAGGATTTCTTGATAAATCCGGAAAGGTATTTTCCTTTATACGCGGATCATCCGCTTTGCGGAAACCATTATCCTCTGGTTTAATAGTACGCCCCACATACTCCTCTACGTCCCCTCGTTCTCTAATCCATTCACTTCGCAACGCTGGCAAGCCCTTCGTAATATCTACCTTATAGGCAGGGTCAGTATATGGACCACTCGTATCATACACATGGACTGGTGCATTTTCCTCTTCTCCAAAGCTTCCTGTCGTTGGACTTAATGCAATTTCACGCATCGGCACTAAAATATCTGATCTTGATCCCTCTACATAAACCTTTTTGCTACCATCAAAGCTTGACATAATGGTAATGTTCTTTTCGCTAATTGTTGTCATGACCCGCTTCTCTCCCTTATAGAAAATTCATACAAGGACCGAATCTAGCTCACCCAATAAAAATAAAAAAACCGAATCCAAAAAATTTTGGATCCGGCTATGATTGTAAAAGGTATAATTATCGCATTGTAAAGAGCTCGCAATAATTTCTTAACTTTCCCACGCTGGTATGAGCCAGATCAGGTCCAAAGGGTCAAGAAACCTCTATGCGTTTCCCTCTCAGCCTGACTCATCAGACTCCCCTAGTTAATGCTATTAAGTTTGATGCTAGTGTAACAGATATTGCTAAGAGATGGAAGCTTCATTACTATTTTTTACTTTAGAGTTTATATTTTTGCTTCATAAACTCTAAACGCTTTACCTGCTCCGTTAATTCATGAATCGTTCTACTTAGTTGACCCAATGATAATTCTTGCAACTTAGATGCATCGGCTACTTCTTTTGTTTCCAACAAAACAGCCTCGGATGCCTCATTAGTTTGCTCTAATGCCGATAAAACGACGTTCGTGTTTTTGGACATTGTGTTTGTAACCTCAAAAACATTTTGAACATCTTCCTCAACTACTTTTACTGCTTCAAACAAATGATCTAGCTCATCACTAATAGCCATCACTAAATGAGCTCCCTCTTTAACTTCAACAGTACTATGGTCCATTTCTTTTAACACCGTCTCTGTCACTATTTTAAATTCATATATATGCTGACGAATATCTTCTGCCGACAGCTTTGTCATTTCCGCCAGTTTTTTCACCTCTTCCGCGACAATAGCGAAGCCTTTACCATGTTCACCTGCTCTCGCTGCCTCAATCGCCGCGTTTAACGCCAATAAATTTGTTTGATCGGCAATACTTTGAATAACACCTATCATTTCTTCGATTGTGCTATATCTTTCACCAAGAATATTCACATTATTTGCCGTATGCGTCACCAAATCTGCCACGCCATTCATACGATCCGTAATCATTGTCGCTTCCGATTGACTTTGTTTCACAAGATTCGCTGTATTGGAGGAGCTTTTCATAACGGAAGAAACAGAGGCTGATATCTGCATAATTCCTGCCGTCATCTCTTCAATTGTTTTAAAGGAATGTGTCGCTAGGTCTCTTTGTCGATCCACACTCTCCTCTATTCCCCCTGCACTTTCAATCAGCCTGTTACTTGAGTGCTGCACATTATTCCCTACCTCCTGTAAACTATCAGTGGCCTTAGAAATATCTGTGCCAATCCCCGAAAGGTTAAATATAATTTGATGCATGGATTGCATCATCTCTTTAAATTTGCTGCTAAAATCAGAAATATCATCATTTGATTCAAAGCTTATTTCATCCAATATATGTTGAGCTTCTGCCATATTTCCATCTGTAAAGGCTATTGTTGCTCGTTTCATGATAAATATTGGCTTCAGTGATTTTCGCATATACAAATACAATGTCGTCATCATAACGACACTCAATAAAATGACAATGCCTAAAAGTATAGGCAAGTACTTTGTTACAGCAGATTTTTGAATGCCATAAATAATGGAGCTCTCAATATCTAGTCCAACATATGCAACAATTTCACCATTTTCTGCTCTAACAGGTGCATAAGCAGAAATAAAATCTCCCCACCCCTCTACAGAAACAAACTCACTAAAGCCATCCTCATTATTGGAGATTGTTTTTACAACACTTTCATATGGAACATCCTCCATAATATCCCCAATTTGATAGGTTTCCTCACTAGTGAGATCTCCAGCATCCACCAGCACCATTGATTGTTTACCCTCAGGTGTTCCCTTGAATACATAGATATACGTTACATAATTGGTATTCAGTATTGTCGTAAGCTCCTTCTGTAAATCAAGATACAGCGAGCGATTATCTGGATTTTTAGCTAGCAACTCATATCTCTCTGAATCAAGCTGTCCCACAACATTTCTTGCTAGAATCATACTATTCTCTTTTAACGCTAACTCCACTATGTTATTTGTGCTCTTATAGACAATAAGTCCAAGAGCAACACTAAAAACAATCATAATAACGATTAATAAGATAATGAATTTCTTCCATAACTCTATACCCTTACGCAAAGCTATGATCGCCCCTTTCAATATTATTATCAAAAACCTATTTACCCTATGTATATATTTAAAATTACAATAACTAACAAACATCCTTTTATTTTCTAATTATTTTCTTCATTTTACTTTTGAAGCATAAAAAAAAGCAATAAGCCTTAAGCCTATTCCTTTTTTTACGTGATATGTTATGAAAGAAATAATAATTCCGCAAGATAAATAACAATTGTTACTGTAATACAGCTCACTATTGTTGAAAATAAAACAGTTTGAGCGGCTGTTGCTGACTCGATATCATACTCTAAAGCTAAACTTGAGCTATTTCGGGATGTTGGAAAAGCACTAGCGATAAATAATGATTGTGCCACTACCCCATCTAAGCCGAGTAAATAAATAATGAGTAAAGCAACTGCTGGTCCCAAAATCAGTCTTGTAAAACAGCTAATGATAACGGTTTTATTAAACATAGATTTAATTTCAAGCTGTGATAATTGTGCACCTAACGTGATTAATGCCACAGCAATAAAACCGTCTGCCACATGATCTATAGGAATTTTAATAAATTGTGGCACTGCAATATCGAAATAGTTCATCGCTACCCCTATAATAAGGGCATGAATGATAGGCATCTTAAGGAAATCCTTTACAATAGACATACCTGATTTTGTTGAGGAAATTAAGTTGTATAAGCCATATGTATAGGTAGTCATATTTTGGAATATCACAAGAATAACCTGTATCGCTACACCAATTGGCTGTGTCACGAATATCATTTGTGCCACAGGAATTCCGTAGTTTCCTGAATTAATAAGGACGACACTATTTTTAAACACCGCAGCCTCTGTTTTAACTAAACCAAGCCCTTTCGCTAAGAAATGACTTAGCACCATTTGACTGCCAATAAAAAGTACAATAAATATCGCAACTTCTCCCAGCACAGAGAACTCCACGCTTGTTTCATATAAATTAACAAAAACAGCAGCGGGCATGAAGCAATAGGTAATAAGCTGAGAGAGTGCTTTTAGATTGAAGCAAAATTTCTTTTGCAACATCGCGCCAAGCACAAGAAGCACTAAGATAGGAGCAACAATCTGGAAGAAAATCATACCGAGATATATCATAATGTGCCCTCCTTTCCTTTCTTATAGTAGTGCTGTTTTTTCGCTAGGTCAATCTGTCCAAAAGAGAGAATAGAACTAGCCTTCCCCAATAAAAAAGAACTGTCTTAAGTAACATTCATTACCTCTTAGACAGTTCTTCATTATTAAGCTAGCTTAAATCGATTAACAACCTCTTGTAATTCCTTTGAAATCTCATTCATATTATTGATGGATTCCGCCACCTTTTGTAGCTCCGCTTGTTGGTCGATAGCAGAGGCACTTACCTGTTCAGCTGATGCCGCTGTCTCCTCTGAAATAGCAGAAATACTTTGGATTGCCATAATTGCTTGATTTTTATGCTCCAGCATATTCGATAGCTTGTCCATTAGCTTATTGATCGAAGAAGCGATAGAGCGTGACAGCTCACTGTTATCTTTAAATGCTACCTCTGTCCCTTGTACAGATTCATTTTGTGACTGCATAAGTCCTGCATTTGAAGCAATAACAGCAACAGTTTGCTGAGAGTTTGCAAGTATACTATCCACTGTTTGCTTAATTATATCTGTTTCATTTTTTGATTGCTCTGCTAGCTTTCGCACTTCCTCTGCAACAACTGCAAAGCCTTTACCATGCTCACCAGCACGAGCCGCTTCTATACTGGCATTCAAGGCTAATAAATTAGTTTGCTCCGTAATACCTTGAATAGATGCGATTATATGATTAATATTGGCAATATTAGATGCTAGAGACTCCATTTGCTGCTGAATACGACCATTCATAGCATTTGTCTCTGCGTTACGGTCACGTAAGCTTTCAACCTCTTGCATCCCTTTATCAGTAGTAGCTCTTGTTTTATTTGATAGCTCATCCATTTCATTCGATAAAGCTGTAATAGCATCAATTTGATCGGATAAATCAATCATTCGATAGTTTGTCTCTTCTGTATCCTCAGATTGCTTAGATGCGCCCTGGGCAATTTCATTTATTGCTACAGAGACCTCTTGACTCGAAGCCACTATTTCATTAAATGCCTCATGAACATGATTGGATGATTGGTTTAATAGTGTTGTAGAATTTAGCACTGTCTTTATAGCACTATTCGTTTGATCCAGCATATTATTATAAGCCAATGCAACAGCTCCAATCTCATCAGCTTTAATATATTTCTCATCAACCCTTTGTGTTAAATCACCATCAGCCGCCGTTTCAATAGATGCACGTAAAAACTTTAATGGCTTCAATTGTCTATAAATAAATAAGGCACTAGCAGCAGACATTAAAACCACTATAATAATAGAGGCAGCGATTGTAAAAATAAATACCTGATTATAAGTCTCTAAAATTTTTGATTTAGGCAGAACCATTTGTACAGTCCATGTTTCATCAAGTCCCTCTAGTGTCATCGGCGAAAAAACATTAAATGAATTTTCTTTCAATTCTTCAGAGTCCATATACATGCTTTTTACTTCGCCACTATCCATCGTTTGTTTGATGCTTGTCCAATCTAAATGATCCTGCATGTTTAATCCATCTAATGTAGTACCAAGGCTATTGGCTGTTAAAATACCTTTATTTGTAATAATCGCAGCGTAACCGCCATCTGGCTTGACCGATTCTGTCAATTCAGTTAGATAATCGATGGATAAATCAGCCGTTAATATGCCGAAAAATGTCCCTGAAGCATTCACTAATGGAACAGAAATAGTTGTCATTAGGACCGTCTTTCCATTGACATTATAATCATAGGGCTCTGTTAGAACTGATCGTCCTTCGTCTTTTGGTACCCAATACCATTCGGACACACTTTTATCATCAATGCCTTCAATGGCAGCAGCAGTAATACCACCACCATCCTTACTTAAATAAGGTATAAAGCGATTTTTTGAATCAGTTAATGCAGCATATGTAGATGAATCTATTTTCATAGTATTCTGTTCTAATAAAGTCGTAAGAGCTATCGGTTTTACGTTTGCAATATTTTGTTCTAAGATAACGCCTACGCCAAGTAAATCATCATTATTCACTAAATTAGTTTCCATAATATCTAAAATATCATGTGCGGAAACCTCGCCTTTCTTCTCCATACTTTCAACAATACGTTTTGTTGTAAGTAAGGTAGTATTTGCTTTCTTAAAGCGTTCACTCATTTTTGCTGCAGAAAATTCAGCAGTTTCAAGCGTTGCATTTTCTGCATCATCAACACTCTGATTTTTTAAAATAATGCCTGTTATCATCGTATAAGCAAAAAATAATAGTAAAAATATTCCTATTATTAGAGAAGATAGCTTTAAAGCGATACTTCTAGATTTTCTCATGACAACACCCCTCTTTTATACATAATAATAATGGATGGAACACTGTATCACAACAATAGATTTATCGAATAAAGTAGAATTTTACATATTTATAGAGAAATATTAGGATTTTATCACAAAAAACAAGAAAGATAAAAAAAGGACTTTTGGTTTATTTAACATATCAAACCTAGTAAAACATGCCCTTTGGATACTAAATTATTGAAATATATGATATATTAGCTACTAAATACGATGATTGGAGTGACCAAAATGAAAAATAAAGCGTTATCAACTTTGATGGCAACGGCTCTTACAGCAACCTTAGTATTGCCAGTGGCGCCTGTAAACGCTGCTTCTAGTGATTCATCTGTAAACCAGTCAATTCAAATTGGGGAACGATTGGCTGCTACAAAAACGAAAGTTCCAGCAGGAGATGCAGTTACCATTACTAATATTACAAAAGATAAGGTGCGTACTTCTAACGGACAATATAATATTAGTGATTCTCTTAAATCACTCTTTAAAACTGCAAATAGCACGGCATTAACAAATGCGCAAGCTACAATAGTCGTAAAAAAGGGTGAAATTACTAGCGTTACATCACTAACATTGAAAAAAGCTGGCACTAACAAAAAGACGGTGTATTTTGATGGTGGAGACGCGAAGATTGAAGGAAGTCTAACTGTCGATGCTGATTATGTGAAGGTTGAAAATGTAGCTATCGAGGATGAGCTGATTGTTACAAGTCGTGTAAAAAAATCATTCTCACTTGATAAAGTAACAATTGGGGATGAAATTACCTTTAAACCTCTTACGGCAAGAAAAATTAATTGGCTCAATGTTTCCCTAAATGACGTTAAATCAGCAACACTAAACGTAGAACGTACAAAAGTGGATGTATCCTCTAACCAAACAATTTCAACTATCAAAGTCGTTGATAAAGTGGCTGCATTTGAAGTTTCATCGAATGTTGACAAATTAATCATTGATGTTGACAAAGATTTTAGCCTTTATGGAGAAGGTAAAATTGAGCAAATAACGGTTAATGGCGGTGCAAAGGTAGCATTAGATTCAGGACATATTGTTACTAAAGTACAGGTAGATGATAACAAAGCTTCTGTAACATTGCCTATAGCAAATAAAGCTGAGTTAAATAAAATACTAGCTTCCCTTCCATATGTTTCAGTTTCTGCTTATGGAAATGACGTTTTAACAACTGAAAGATGGACAACACAGACAGATCGCAACGCATTTGAAGCAGCCGTTACAAATGCTAAAGCAGTAGCTAATAATACAAGTGCTTCACAGGAGCAAGTGAACAATGCTCTTACACAATATAAAACTGCATTAGCAAACTATCAAGCTGTGCAGAAAAATGGAACGAAGTATGGGTATGGAAATAGTGATAAAGGATCATTACAAACACTAATCAATTCTGTTCAATATGTGACAACTTCTTGGGACGGTTATAATTTATCAAATACCACGCCTTGGACAACTCCTACTGAGAGGTCTGCAATGGAGTCAGCCGTTTCAACTGCACAAGCAGTGGTGAATAATTATTACGCTACTCAAAACGATATCTCTAATGCCATCTATAATTTAAATAATGCTATTACGACTTACAAAAATGCTCAAAGAAATAGGACTGCTGGATACGGTACAGATAAAACATCATTACAAGCACTAATCAATTCTGTTCAGTATGTTACAACTTCTTGGGACGGTTATAACTTATCAAATAACACGCCTTGGACAACTCCAACTGCGAGAACTGCAATGGAGTCAGCCGTTTCATCTGCACAAGCAGTGGTGAATAATTATTATTCTTCTCAAAACGATATTTCCAATGCAACCTATAATTTAAATAATGCTATTACGACTTACAAAAGTGCTCAAGGAAATAGTACGAATGGATATTATAATGTTGATAAAACTCAACTAACAAACCTTATTAATTATGCTTGGAGCTTGCATTCAGATCCATATTCATATAAAAGCCAAGCAACTAAAAATAATTTGTCTTCAGCTATCTATTCAGCACAATCGGTTGTAGATAGTTATACTTCGACACAATATGACGTTAATAGTGCTATTACTAGTTTAAATAATGCTATTGATGCTTATAATAGATCTTATTAAATAAAAGTGTATTTGAAAATTTCAAAGGGGCTGTCTCATAAGTCCCCTTTGAAGTAAAATCATATGAAATTGAAAAGGCAGAAACATTGATTTAACAATGTTTCTGCCTTTCACTTTTTATTCATTCTTGGTTAAAGAACCCCTTTTGGGATAGCCCCTTTGAAACTTCAATTCAACACATCAACCTGTGGTATCGTACTGATCTTTCTCCAATTTCTATACCATCCTTCAATTTCCACACTTGGCTCTACGGCTAATTGCTCTTGTAGCATTTTTTTAAGTTGCCAATATTGCTCTTCTACAGCAGCGGCATTATTGAGCAGATCGTATAGCTTCATTAAGGTGAAATAGCTTTCTTCTTCATCTGGAGAGAAGGTTTGTACCCTCTCCTGCACTCTTACTGCAGCAGCGTATTTTTTGTTTTTTATATAAAATTCACTTAATTGCTGTGCATGGCGCAACCATAATCGTCTAAGCCGTTCTCTTTCTCCCTCAGACCAAAGATAATCGCTATCTCCTAAATAATCTCCTGTATACGCTTGGAACACCCGTTCATGTTTATCTGCCGTATTTTCTTGTAGAGGGGGTAAAGATTTTAACTGATCTAACCATTGTTCTACGTCAATTACTACATTTTCCACCAGTAATTTATAACCCGAATTTAACAATGGACTTGATATTTGAACGCCCTCTAATCCATAATTTTTTAATGTTTGACGGATGGTATAAATAGCTGTATAAAGCTGCTTGGACGCTTTATCCATATCCGATTCCGGCCAAAATAGCTCTAAAATGGTATCTCGATAAATAATTTCATTGCGATTACTAAGCATATAAGCGAACAGCTCTTTCGCTTTCGATGTCCGCCATTTCATTAATTGAACCTTACCCTCAGATGTTATAACTTTAATACCGCCCAGCAACTGAATCATTTTTTGCTTCGTTGCCATTTGCTGATTATTTTCGATTACCCTTTGGAGCCGTTCCAATGTTTTTTGTAAGCGCATTTCTTGCACAGGCTTTAATAGATAGTCTATTGCATGCAAATTAAAAGCATCTATAGCAAATTTGTCATAACCAGTGGTAAAGACAATCTCAATATTTGGCAATAGCTCTTGAAGCTTTTCTCCTAATGCAAGACCATCCATATCTGGCATGACAATATCTAGAAATGCAACATCAGGTTGCAGTGCTTGTATTTGAGCAATGACATCTAGAGAGTCTGTATATTCCCCAACTATGTCAATTTTCGGGACTTTACTCTTTTCAAGTAAGGTTTTCAGTCTCGTTAATGGTAAATGTTCATCATCTACTAACACGATCCTCATGACATCTCCTCCTTAAAAACTAGTCATAGTATTAATATCGTTATATTTATGAAAGAATTGATAGAAAATCCGTTACTTTTGAAGGAGTTTTAAGCATTTTGTCGAAATTAATTCTTTATGATGAAGAAGAAAATCCTCTCAAAAAATTTAACGATTTTTCTAATCGCTGGTATATTCTTTTGCTTGCTTACATTACTCCGTTTCGCCTGGTTGGATTTAACAAATGTTCCGGAAGGAGTCACTGCAAAACAAGGAACCGTTGATTTAAGAGCTATAAATACAAGCAATGATTTTAAAATTAGACTACAAGGAGAATGGGCATTATATCCAGACACTTTACTCGCAACAGAAAAATCATCTGCATATGACAAACAAAAAGTATATTCCAACCAACCTGAGTCCTGGAATAAATACTTTAAAAAACTTGGTGAAGTACAATACGGTTCTTATCGTTTAACAATTTTAAAACAACACAATGCACCTCAAATGTATGGTATGACAATACCTGAAGGATTAGCACCTTACGAACTGTATGTAAATGGGCAACTAATTGGCGGACTAGGAAATCTGAAATCAGACAACGAACTGACTGCCCCGATTAGTAGACCTATTACCTACTATTTTACCCTAGATTCGAACGAAAGTGAGATTATTATACAGGGCGTTCAAACAAACCGTTATTCACAGGGTGGATTTACAAAAGAGGTTATTTTTGGTGATTTGCACTCGATAGAAAAATCAAAATTCTTTTCCATTGCTACTCAGATAGCTGTATGTCTGGTTTTTTTATTTTATCTTCTCTTTGCTGTTTTACTTGTTGGAATTGGTATTAGGAGTAAATCACTCATATATTTTGCCATGATTATTATCTTCACTTGTATAACTGTACTTGTTTCTAGCAATAAAATTATTTATATGTATTTACCTATTAATTGGATTTGGGCAAACAAGCTGTATTATTTTTCTTATATTATAAATATATTGCTTTTCTTTTTATTCCTACGAGAATTAGTGAAGGAATACTCACAGCCGCCTAAAATATTAAATGGTATCCCAGTGTTGTGTATTACTTATTTAGCATTTATTATTCTGTCTCCTGTCGAATATATTTTTAAAACAAAAATAATTTTTACAGCAATTTTTATTATTTCTCCTATTATTATAACTGTTTTCATACTATATATAGTAATAAAAGGACAAAAGGGAATTGTGTTTTTATTATTAACAGGTACATCAGTTGCCAGCAATTCACTATTTCTTCCAATAAAGCAGAATTCTACATTACCTTACAGTCATTATCCCTTTGATCTCCTAATTGCCATCACAGCATTATCAGCTTATTGGTTTACACGTTACTTCCAGACAACGCTACAAACCGAAAAGCTTTCTGTTAAGCTGCAAAAAGAAATCAATACAAAGGACGATTTTCTGGCGAATACTTCACATGAGCTACGCAATCCTCTCCACGGTATGATGAGCATTGCCCAAACACTATTGGTGAAGCAAAATTCTGATCTTCCTGAAAAAAATAGTGATGATGTAAAGCTACTTCTGACAATCGGCAATCATATGTCCTACATGCTGGATGATCTACTCGATTTAGTGCAATTAAAGGAGAAAACACTCCGTCTGCATCCAAAGGCCATTAATGTGTATAATCTAGCAAGTGGCGTAAGCAGTATTTTCCTTTTTATGCTAAAAGGAAAGCCTATAGAGCTTATTATTAACATGCCAAAGGATTTACCGCCTGTCTTAGCAGACGAGACTCGACTTATTCAAATTTTCACCAACTTAATTCACAATGCTATTAAATTTACAGAAAAAGGTTCTATTACTATAGATGCTGAATTGGTCGGTAAAAAAATGTATATTTCAGTTACAGATACGGGAATCGGCATCGAGAAAGACATACAGGAGAGCATATTTGAACCATATGAGCAAGCGGATTCCAGTATGACATCTATTAGCGGTGGACTTGGACTAGGCTTAAGTATTTGCAAGGAGCTAGTAACCCTACATGGAGGAAAAATGTCATTGTTGTCCACTGTTGGCAAAGGCTCTACCTTTACTTTCTCATTACCTATTACTAATGAACAAGTGGACAATGAGGCAAGGATAAACGTTGACAATGATGCTTCTCTTTCTAAATATATCTCATTACTAAATAATCTCTCAAAATTTGAAAACGAAATAGCAGCGGTTACTGAAAAAGAAACACTAGTGACTAGCCATTCGAGAATTTTAATTGTTGATGATGATGCAGTAAACCTGCAAGTACTTGCCAATGTGCTCTCTACGGAGGCTTATGATATTGAAACGGCTTTAAGTGGACCCGAAGCACTGGAAAAACTACAAAATAATAGCTTTGATTTGGTCATTTCCGATATTATGATGCCACATATGTCAGGCTATGAATTGGCGAAGAATATCCGTGAACAATTCTCCATTTCTGAATTACCAATCTTGTTCCTAACAGCTCGTCAGCAAAGAGAGGATATACAGCTTGCCTTTTTAAGTGGAGCGAATGACTATGTCAAAAAACCAATGGAATATGTGGAGCTTAAGTCAAGGGTCCATGCACTCGTTCGCGTAAAACAATCAAGTGAGGAACGCCTACGAATCGAAGCAGCTTGGCTACAGGCACAAATTCAGCCCCACTTTTTCTTTAACACACTAAACTCGATTATTTCGTTGCATGGCGTGGATAATGAGCAAATGGAGAAGCTTTTACTAGCATTTAGTGACTATTTACAAATGAGCTTCGATTTTCAAAATGTCGATTTGGCCGTACCTATCGACTATGAATTAAAGCTTGTGCGCTCTTATCTTGCCATTGAGCAAATTCGCTTTGGTGATAGAATTAAGGTTATCTGGGATATCCCGGAGAATATAGAGCTGTCCGTTCCTCCTCTATCAATTCAAACACTCGTTGAGAACGCCATCCAGCATGGCATTTTACCAAAATGCGAAGGTGGAAGCGTGACAATCCGTATTACAGAGGCAGTGCAATATTTTACTATAGCCATTTCCGATAATGGCGTTGGCTTTGATAATACCATACCCCAAAAGAAAACAAGCGTTGGTCTTGTTAATACCCAACAACGCCTAAAACAATTATTTAACGCAGAACTAACCATTGAAAGTGCGATTGGACAAGGTACAACCATCTCACTCCCAATTCCTAAAAAATAAGGATAGAGCGAATTAGGCTCTATCCGTTGATCTTGAAGGGCTATCCATTACTTTAGAGGTTCTATCCGTCACTTTTAAGCTACTATCCATCAGTTCGACCATTCTATCCGTTTTATAAACAAAACAACAGGCATAGATCTTTACTGCCTGTTGTTTTTACGTTACATAAACAATATCTCTGCTGTAAAGATCTTAAAATCATTTAAATGATTCTCGATGATTGCCTGAAGTATATTTAATTCAATTGTTTGATAATCATGTACAGCAATATTCCGAAATCCAACCATATTCATTAATGTTTTTGCTAATGCATGATTTATAATATTATTTTCCTCGAGCAGCTTGAATGCTTCTCGACTTGTTTTGGGCAAACCAAGCTTTAAATCACTAACAATATGCATGGCCAAATCAATACTAGCTTCACACGCTCGTTGAATATTTAAAATAATACTATCCTGCTTGGTAAAATCCATTAAATTTTTAGGATTATCGCCATACACTTCCCTAACACGATTCACACATCGTTCAATTGTTGCAACCTTATTTAAAACAACATCATTATTCACCATAGACACTACCTCTTTCTTCAATTGTCTTTAGAATTTCTGCACGTTGTTCATTTAACGTCACATACATGGACAATGCCTTCATACGTTCTTTAACAAAGGTGTTTTCATCTTTGCAATCAATAACAATACCACTTGAAAAAATTTGTGCTGCAAACACTGTATCAACCGTTTTAATATCAACTAAATCAATATCTACATCACAAGACTGTGCAAGCTCTCCTGCTAAAAGAAAACGTTCATAAGCCGAAAGCTGTCTTGCTGCAAAATACGCAATATCTAAATCGCTATCTTCCCGTTCCGAACCCTGCGCAAACGAACCAAAAACAATAATAAAGGTCGGATTTACAGCTGATTCTAGCTTTTCTACAACTATCTTCTGCCAATTTTGCTGCAAATCAAACACCTCCATTCATTAAAATCATTATAACAAACTCTACCCTTTGTTTGATGACTCTATTCGTTATTTTGGAGGTTCTATTATTGCATTGTTACACCATTTAATAGACTGTGTTCAGACATTCAATCCATCGTCATAATAGCTTACCACGTATTAGTATTAAGCAGTTGGTGCAAAATCGCCATCTCGGAAACCATTAATGATGCCTACCGTGTGATTTATCCATCTCGTTTGTCCCCATAAACTAAATGGCTACACTTTTCTTTTTCAAAAAATCTAGAAAAATTAACGGGCTTAGAGGGAATCTATATGAATATTACAACCATACACAAAAACATCTGATTGCTGTATAGTACCCTTTTATAGGTCGCGATTCAGAACATTTAAGAAAGCTTATTATAATGATGATTTTTCCGCCCATTCCATTGCTTCATGGTATAAAAGATCAATGTTTGCCAGATCAATATTTAATTGAGGAGCTAATTCCTCTAAGTTTGACCAATCTAATTTACCTAAGGCGATACTGAATTCAAGATATGGTGTCATCTCAGTTTGATGACCAAAAATCGTGTTCGTTATGTCTTCAGAAAATGGTAGCTGTTGTAAAATTACGTCAATTGGTCTTTGTAGCAAAGTATCTATTAATGAAAACATGCCTACCAAAAAGTATTCAGAGAAGTTTTGCTTATTGGAGAGCTTCGCCAATTTTTCACATACCTTCGCCCGGAATAATGATGTACGCATAACCTCTTTAAAGAGATCCGTATCAGTATTAATATCAATTTCCCGCATAGCTAATAAGTAAATCCATTTGCGTAAATTTGATATCCCAAGTAATACTATCGCTTGTTTTATAGAGCGCACTTTAGATTTAGAACGTCTAGAAGAACTATCAATCATTTGCAATAATTTATATGTTAATGAAAGATCACGCTCAATATTATCAGCTAGTAGCTGTATATCAGGTTCCTCTTCCTTTAATAGAGTAATAATGTAGAAATATTGAAGGGTATTCGCTGGTATATCTGTAGCTTTAATTATTTGGAGTTGTTCAAAAAAATAGCCTTGGAATAACTCATAGCCTGAGTGTTTTGCAACTTCAAATTGATTACGTGTCTCCACTTTTTCTGCGAGCAGCTTAATATGTGGGAAATTTTCCTTCACTTTATTTTCAATTTCCATTCTCTTGCGTAATGGTGACGATAAAAAATCAATTTTTATATAATCAATATGGGCAAACAGTTCATCATAAATTTGAACATGCTCATCCAATATAAAATCATCTAATGCTATTTTATATCCATAAAGCTTCAGCTCAATTACTCTCTCTACTAATTGTGGTGTAAGAGGGACATCCTCTAATATCTCAATAACAACCTCTGATGGATTCAAATATTCATTGATTGAGCCCATGAGCAAGTTTTCTGTAAAATTCACAAAACAAGGCTTACCTTTTGTTACCTCTTCAATACCAATTGAAAGAAATGAATTTACTAGTACGTCAACTGTAGCCGCATCTGAATCAACCATCGGGAAAGTATTTCCGCTTTTACTACGATATAATAATTCATACGCAACGACTTGTTCATGAAGGTTAAAAATTGGCTGTCTACCGATAAATACTTCCATTTTAATCCTCCGTTTTTGTGTAATTAATGAATAAATGGAACATTTTTCATCATTCCATATCTATACATTAACATTTCGTTCTAAACAGTTTCTGAACAAACCTCGAACGAATTTTGCAAGGTCGTTGAGCGATCCTTCAGTCCAAACATTCTATCCACCATTTTTTATAGTAGTGGCTTTAATACTCCAATCAATAAAATATCGTTTCATGCTAATTTTTTAAACTTTCCCTAAGCTAAGTACATAAGTCATATCACCATAAAAAAACATACAAACTATCTACCTATTCCTCCAAAATACGAATAAAAAGATCCTAAGCTATGATAAAATTGATTTATCACCATATCTTGGGATGGATAACAAAAATTTTTATAAGTTTAATTAGCCATGCATCAAAATTTTCTCAAACTAATTCACCATCAAACTTTTCCAATAGGAGGTTTTCTTATATTATGACAAACAAAAAAAGACTAGCATTACTAGCTCTAGTTGCAGTCCCTTCACTTATTTATACGACACCTACTACAACAGCTGCTGCTACCGATATCTCAAACCAGCCTACAGCAGCCTACATATACAATGTTGCAAATTATAACTCAAATGTCGCCAATGTTATTCAGCTTATTTCAAATATCAATAACACAACAGCTTCTTTCCAAACATCGTTAGAATCTGCTCTTAAAGCCTATAACGCCTTAAATGAAAACGAGAAACAATATGTAACCAATTATGCTACTCTTTCTTATCATCAACAAACGAGAATTGCTTATCGCAGGCTTGCTGCGCAGATTGAAGAGAAATTAGCTTCTGTTGAATCGACTTCTGTAAACTATTATCAAAATGTCTTAGAAACAAGAGATTGGTATAATACGTTGAATGCTGCACAAAAAACCTATGTAAGCGCACAAACACAAAAGACATTGACATCTTCTATCTTGCCGAATACTTCTACCGATAAAGTAGTCAATAAAATTAAATTATTAAACTCGTCTCGTACTAACTTCCATAAAGATGTCGCTGATGCCAGAGCTGAGCTGAATGCGTTACGAAAATATTCGAACATCTCCTTACCTTCTGGGATCGAACAGCTTTTACTAGATGCTGAGCAACTTGTTGCAAAAGATAAAACAGTAGCGAAGGAAGTAGAAAATGCCATTAAAGGTCTATCACCTAAAACTTCCACTTCTCAAGATGTTCAAACAGTCAAAACAGCATTCGAAGCCTTGACACCTGTACAACAGCAGCTTGTTCCAAATGTCTGGACATTAGTAGACTATGTAAATGGCAAATATTCACTATCGGCGAATGGAAAAGGGACAAAAACGCCGACTTTATCAGATACAGCCGCTGTACCAGGTAAAACTACAGAAATGACTAAAAGCAAAAATACCTATAAAGCTAAAATAAATGTGGCTGACTCTGAAATAGATACAGAACGCTACGTGCTAACAACTAAAGCCAATATGACGGTCATCATTCCACCGCTAGAAACTCTTCTAAATGAGGATAGTGGCGTGATGGATATTCAAGTTACACGAAGTTTGAATCGTATCAATTTCCAGGCAACATTAAATAAAAAACCTGTTAAATACGACGCTGATATGGAAATCGTTATTGAAAATATACCTTCCAACTCCTATATTGTTCGTATCGATGAATTCGGAGAGAGAATGCCAGCCGACTATACAATTGATGGCAATCGAATTTATATTCAAACAACTACATCTGGTACATTCCAAATTGTTAGAAACTAAAATGATTTTTATAAACGAAATAAAAGCACGCTAGGCGCAGTATCCACCTAGCGTGCTTCATGTTATTGGCATTCTTATTTGCAATGAAAATCGTTCTCATTTATAGTGGATATAATAAGAAATTTTTAACATATCTTATTACTTAAGGAGCGTTCAAGAATTGAATTTAAACATCGATACCAATGATTTAGACTCACTCTATAACGAAATTGAATGCAGACAGCTGATTCTGCCGTCCAATCAAAAAGCCTATAGTTTACCCATCCATAATGGCTCAGGCACCATTGAAAGACAGCTTTTAAGAGTAGGGATGGAAATGAATTGGTTTCAGGCTCAAACGAATGAACCTATATCTTTAAGCTGCGACGTTCGTTATCCTCATCTTGAATTGTTCTATCCGCTATCTGGGGATGGATTTTGGGGAACAAATGGCAAGGAATTTAGCTTAGCAGCCAATACCTCCAATTTTCTATTTGTCCAAAACACGAAAATATATTCTGAGCTGACGCCGAAGGAAAAGGTAGTCATGATGGAATTACGCATAGATTTAAGGCACTTCAAACAACTATTAATAGAAAATAAACATCTTTTTGAGCAGTCGTTTTTTTGTCAGCAAATATCCGAGCCCTCTCACATTCATAGACTAATCGAGCAAATAAAGAATTGTCCTTATACTGGCATGCTGAAACAGCTCTATATAGAGGGAAAAGCACTTGAATTATTAACCCTTCATTTAAACGGAATAGAGCTTGAAGAGAATAAGAAGAAAGCCGCTTCGAAGCTTAATGAAACTGATATTCATGCTCTCTATCATGCTAAGGAGATTTTAAACAACTGCTGGAGAACGCCTCCAAGTATTTTAGCACTAGCCAAAATGATTGGCTTAAATGACTATAAATTAAAATATGGCTTCAAAGAAATATTTGGTACAACCGTATTCGGCTATGTTAGAGATTTACGTATGGTAGAAGCTCGAAAAATTTTAGAGCATGGGAAGGCAAATGTCAGCGAAACAGCGCTAATGGTTGGGTATCAAAATTTAAGTCATTTTGCTACATTATTTCGCAAAACATTTGGTTATAACCCTAGTGAAATATTAAAAAAATAAAAAATAGTCATTCTTAAAAATTCTCTCAAGATTTTTCAATCATTGAGAGAATTTTTACATTGTCCTATTTTAATGCATTATAAATATCTTCAATTCCTTTTATTTTGGCAAGAGCTAATGGACCAGGTAAAGATGGATCATCTAAGTAATAAACTTGCTTATTTTTAACTGCGTTTAAACTTGACCAAACGGCGCTATGTTCCAAATCTTTTTGAACACCACCTGCAATTGGTGTTTGCCAATTATTCACAACGAAAATATGATCTGGATTTAGTTTACCTAGGCCTTCTAGACTTATGGTTCCCCCTTTTTCAGCCTCTGGAACTGGCTTTAATCCTAATCCATTATAAAAGGGTTCAAATCTTTCTATATCCCATGTGACAAATTTTTCTTTCCCCTGGTACATTGTAAACAATACAGTTTCATTACTATGCTTACTAAGTTCTTGTTTATACCTAGACGTTTTTTCATCAAAATCTACTAGCACTTCTCTTACTTTTTCTTCAGCTCCAACAATTTCACCAATTTGCATTAATGTTTCTCTCCAATCGCCTGCTTGTGGCAAAATCACTGTTGGAGCTATTTTAGATAATTGTTCGTATTTGTCGCTCATATCATCAGCTGCAATAATCAAATCTGGTTTAACAGCAAGTACCTTTTCAATATCTACTTCCTGACCAAGATCTATAATTGTATGATCTTTTATTAACTCATTTAAGTAAGGGAAATTTCTCTGAATAGTACCAATCCCTTGACCAGCAATTGGAAATACACCTAAAACAGCTAAATAATCTACAAAGGATATGTAGGGTGTCGCAATTCTTTCGGGCTTTTTATCAATAGTTGTACTGCCTTCTAAATGGTGAATTATTTTTGGATACTGAGTCTGTTCCACTGTAGAATTAGGAGCCTCCTTCTTCATATCTACTTCTGTTATGTTCCTAGAACATCCTGTCACCATGAGTAGTAAACAAAGAAAAACAAAAATACATTTATAATTTTTCAATCTACACATCTATTTATTCCTCCTTAATTATTGAAAATGATAATCAATATCATTATTAAGTTTATATAAAAATTTTTATTTTTCTACCATTTCCGGGATTATTTATACTAGTATACGGATTTTTTTCGTCAAAACTGTTGTTAAAAAATCCATTTGCCGTTAAAGAAAATCCCTTACTGAGTAGCAGCTCATACAATACACATTGATAATTATTATCAATAAAGGAGGAATTGACTTGCAGCCAAAAAAAGTTATCTTTTTATCAATGATTATTTGTTATATCGGATTTGGGGTTATAATCCCAATTCTTGCACCTTTAATTCGCGAGATAGGGCTTCAGGAAAGGCATGCTGGAATTGTTATTTCTATCGCTGCCTTAGTATTATTACTAGCAGCTCCTTTCTGGGGAACACAAAGTGATCGTATAGGTCGGAAAAAGGTCATGGTGATTGGATTTGTTGGTTTCTCATTTAGCTTAGCCTTTTTCGCCTTTTTAGGATGGATAGGCATGAAGGATTTATTACCAATCAATGTTGTGTTCATCCTATTACTTAGCTCGAGAATTATGTTTGGCTTCTTTTTCCCGGCTATTTCATCATCCTCACAGGCATTGATGGCAGATCTCACATCTGTGCAAGAGAGATCAGCAGGTATGGCCATGATAGGTGCAGCCACAGGGATTGGCTTTATTATTGGTCCGGCCCTAGGAGCATTTCTATCAACGATCAATCTAATTTTCCCAGTTATTATCACAGCTATCCTTGCATTAATCGCTGTCATTTTGATAGCCGTGCAAATTCCTAAAACAGAGCCGACTGTAGTAGCCAATAAACGCACTAAAATTAAATTAACAACTAGTGGTCTTCGTCCCTATCTACTTATTGCTACGAGTGTCATGTCAATGATTGTTATGCTTCAAGTAACATCTGGTTTTTTTATACAAGATCGATTTTCATTAAACGCTAAGGAAACGGCAATCTGGGTAGGTATTGGTATGTTTGCCGTTGGTATAATGATGGCACTTGTGCAAATGACAGTTATTCAAAAACGTCAGTATTCACCACGTAGGCTGGTACGTATCGGCCTGCCAATACTTCTACTAGGATTTGTCCTATTAATCGAGTGGAATCATTTAGCTGGATTTGTGATTGCCTTTATGCTATTTGGCATTGGTGGAGGTTTTCTAATGTCAGGTTATACAACTGGCATCTCCTTGGCAGCCGGAAAGGAGAATCAGGGTGCTGCTGGCGGTTTAACAGCTATTGCTACTGGAATTGGTTCATTAGTTGCACCAATTGTTGGAACAGAGTTATATCGTATACATCCAGATACACCCTATTGGATTTGCATTACAATTAGTCTTCTACTAATTATATATGTATTTTCTTCACATAAGGGCTTAGTCATTGACCACACTGTAAAGAAAGAAGCAAGAGAAAACAAAGCATCTCTTGTATAATTATTTCATCATGTCTATTAAAAAAAGCTGCCTTTCTAGTAACACTAAAACTAGTAAGCAGCTTTTATCATGCTTATTTTGTTGTGGCTAATAAACGATCCACAATGAAATCTAATTGTTTATTTAATGAATAAATGTCATTGTAATAACAAAAACCAAAATCTATTTCTATAAACCTACCTTCTTTAATAGCCGGAATATTAACCCATACTGGATGCTTCGTTAAATCTGCCATTCCCTCATAGGATGAACGAAAAACATAATCACCTGCATAATCCGTTAATGTCTCTAAAGAAACATCCATTGCCTGCTGTTTATTATCTTTATCATCAATCTTTTGTTGAATAATTTCTGGAGCCTTCAATCCCAAATGCTCATATATTATTTGTGAACCACGTCCAAAGGTATAGCTTGTCACAACTGACATTTTCCCCTTGCCGCCTTCCATAATACTAACGGTTTTATCTAAAATGTCTGCCTCTTTTAGCTTTTCTTGGCTATCCTCTACTTTTTCATAAAAATTAGCCAAAAGCTCTTTTGCCTCTTTTTCTTTCCCTAGAACTTCACCAATCTTTGTTAAGCGTTGATCTAATGACGTTGTTGCATCATCTATGACGATTGTAGGCGCAATTTTTTCCATTTGTCCAAATAGCTCCTCATTACTTGGTACAATAATAACATCTGGTTTTAGTTGTATCACAGCCTCGACATTAGGTTCAAACCATTCACCTAAATTTTGAGTATTTTTTAATTCTTCCTCAAATGCAGCTCCCTCTTGGATTTTTGAAGAGCCAATAGGTGTTACACCAAAAGCTAGCACATCGCCTGTATAATACATCACAACTATTCGTTCAGGATTAATCGGGATTTCTACATCTCCTTTAATAGTAGAGACAATTTTCGTCTGGGATGCAGCTGCTTCTGTTTGCGTGGTAGACGCTTGATTTTCTCCGCTTGCCGTATTAGTGGTAGCTCCGCCAGTACAGGCACTTAATAAAAGTGTGAGACACAATAAAAGTGTCGCAATAGTTGAAGTTCCTCTTTTATTCATTGATTCATACTTCCTCTCTCTATATTGATAACCATTCTCAATATAATGTTGGAAACTAAAATCAACAATGGAGTATCTTTCAGACATTGAAGGACTATCCTTTACTAAACCACTGGCTTGCTCTCTTTGACGGAATTGTGTGGGTGAAATACCTACTCTTTTTTTGAACAATTTACTAAAATAGTAAACATCGCTATATCCTACACTCATAGCAATTTCACGTAAGCTCGCATCCGTCTTTACAAGTAAAATTGTGGCCTTGTCAATTCGATGCTGTATTAAATATTCAATGGGACTACAACCTAATTGTTGCTTAAATTGAATGGATAAATGAGATGGACTATAACTTAATGCCTTTCCCATGGATTCTAAGGTCAAAGGTTGTGCATAATTTTCTTCAATATAGGCTTTAATTTGGGCAGATATACTCCATTTTTGAATCTCTACATCCTCACCATAAAATTGTAGAAAAATTTCATTTAATAATTGATAAAATAGTGATTTAACAGTAAATTTCCCAAGGTTATTTGCATTCTTCCACTTTCTATACATCGCATGTACTTTTTCAAAAACTGTGATGGATGAGTTAGGTACAAGATTGAATTGAGTTTTAAAGGGATTATTCTGTTGCATAGCTCTTGCTATCAGTTTATTAGTGGTTAAGGGGATGGAGGCACGGTAAAAAATCATATAATATTCTAGTCCATCATTTTTAGCAATTATTTTCAGGATAGACCCCTTTCCTCCATGAATGAGATGGAAGCCCTCAACCGAATACTTTGTAAAATCTAGTGAGACTTCGGCATCTCCTCTTATCGAATAAAGGAACATACTAGCAGGCAATTTATATGTATTCCCGATTTCTTCAGGCTTTAATATTACACGGCGGATATCCAATACTTTAATCGTTGCATGATTCCAAAGAAGTATAAACTCCTCTTTTGACAGCATCCCATATCATTCCTCCCAGTACATTACTACCTTCCAGTTTATTATAATTGATAATAATTCTCAATTTAATTTTTCACATGCTAGCTTTTTTCTTACATAAAAAATCACTCAAACCATCAGATGTTTGAGTGATCGTATTAATTTTTACTTTTAAAAAGGGGCGGATTATTTATCTTGACCATGCTGTACTAACAGCTCTGTCACTTCCTCTATTTGCCCTAAAATAGAGATAGGGTCTGAAAACCAGAAACTCCATCCATCAATTTCAAAAATTTGGTCATTTTTCACAGCATCTAATGTTTTCCAAATTGGCTCGTTTTTATAATCGTATGTTTCCACAGCTTTATCAATAGCCATAAAAATATAATCACCTGCATAATCTGTAAGCAATTCAGGTGATAATTGCAGCCAAGGCTTTTCAGAATCAATATCCTCTAATACTTTTGCAGGTGGAGTTAGTCCAAGCCCATCATAAAATGATCGCCCTGTATAGCCATTACCGTATAATGTTATGTCATTTTTTGCTCCACCAGCTAAAATCGTAACTGTTTCATCCTTACCAATAATATTTTGAACAGTTTGTCTGGCTTTAACTACCCTTTGATTATAGTCATCTAACCAAGCCTTCACTTCTTCCTCTTTATCTAAAATTCTACTAAATTCCTCCAATGTTGCATTCATTTCTAAAGTAAAGGGTATTAAGACAGTAGGCGCTATTTTTGCATATGCTTCGTATTTCTTCTCGTCCCCAGTAATAATAAGATCAGGTTTTAAATCAACGACTGCTTCAAGAGATTCTTCAAAATAAGCAATTCCTTCATTATGCTTCTTTAAGTAAGGACTTTTCATATAAAGCTCCTGTGTTCCAACTGGTTTAATGCCTAAGGTCAATAAAAAGCCTGGATAATAATCTGTTACAATACGTTTTGGATCAATAGGAATTTCCACATCACCATTCACAGTAGATACGATCTTGGTTGTCGACTGTACTTCTGTTGATTGATTAGTTGGCGCTTTTGTCTCTCCATTAGAGCTATTTATTGCTGTACCACCGGAGCAAGCACTTAGGAATAAAGTAAAACAGAGAAATAGAGTCGCCATTATAGAAGACTTTGCTTTCTTATTCATCGGTAAATCTCCTTTTTGTATATATTGATAATAATTATCATTATCAATATAATGTTGCAGTAACTTCTTGTCATTAGACAAAGAAAGCCGATGAATAGGACGATACGATTCATTACGTTTATGCTGATTTTGTTGTTTAAATTGTACAGGGGTTAACCCATTGTATTTTTTAAAAATACGAATGAAATAGGAAACATCTTCATAGCCAACACTGATGGCTATTTCCTGCAAGCTTGCTTGAGTATATAGTAGTAATTGCTGTGCCTTTTGAATTCTTATATGAATGAGATAATCAATAATACTTCTACCTGTCTTACGTTTGAACTGCTTTGCTAGATAGGGCACACTATAATTTAAAATTTGTGCAATGGATTCTCTCGTAATAGAGTGACTGTAGTACTCTTCAATATAATCTTTAATTTGCTCAACTAGATCAGGTTTATGAACATGCACCTGTTGTTTATAGAGCTGTCGTAAAAGCTCGTAAACAAATTGATAAAACAATGCTTTAACATGAAAATGCTCTAAGTTCCCTTGTGTTTCCCATTCCCTATGCATAGCTTCAAGCTTTTCCTGTAAAGTCAATGCATGTAGACTTGAAACGCATATTGAAATTGAAATGGATTATCGCGTTCCATTAATGCCAGTATCTCCGTTTTGCAAGGATGAGACATACTAGCTTTGTAAAGAATTAGGTAATATTCAAATACATCCTCTACAGGGCTGATATGGAGGCACCCTCCTTTACCACTATGTAATATATGAGAACGTTCTAGCTTAAAGTTCTTTCCATCCAATATTACATTTGCCCTTCCCTTAGTGGCATATAGGAAACTACTTGCAGGTAACCGATAAGAGGCAAGCTGTTCATCTTGCTCCATCCTTGTAAAACGTATATCAAATATGCGAAGGGAAGCAGATTTCCACAAAAGTAAATGATCCTCTATTTTCATTGTTCATTTCCACACCTTTCTAATGAAAACATAGAAAAATTAGGTGATTACTTTTGTCATCATTATAAATGATAAACATTCTCAATGGTATTAAAATAAAATTCTGAATGCTTTCTCTACGGGAGTCTGTTCCAACGAAGGTGTCACTTTCTATTTTTACGGGAAATTTTCCACTCTGTTCTTTGAACCTCTCTATTCTAGACATGTAGACATACCTTATCTTCGTGATATGAAAAATACTTCCCTGCTTTATCAACAAGGAAGTACCATTTTCTTATTTTTTACTTGTAAGCCATTTGGTTAATTCTTCAACCTGAGCAAGGACAGCAGTTGGATCATAATACCAAGAACGTTCCTCTGGCCAGATGTAAAAGTGATCATTTTTTACTGCTGGTAAGCTACTCCAAATCGGATCATTCTTAAAATCCTCAAGCGTTCGAGTATCGGAAGTCAAAACAATATAATCACCTGCGTATTTTGTTAGCATTTCCTCTGAAATCTCTGCCCACTGCTTTTCCATAATTTCATCAGCAATTTTTGCAGGCGGCTTTCTTCCGAGTGCCTGATAAACTGGCTGTCCACCACGACCAAAGTTATCACCATAAACATACAGTTTTTTACCCGCATCTTCAATAATTGAAAAGCTTGCATCCGCTTGGATTATCGCATCCACCTGTGCTTTAGCATCAGCAATTTTTTGATCATACTGTGCTAGCCAGTCCTTTGCTTCCTGTTCCTTGCCTAGTAATTGACCAAAGTATGTAAGTTCTTCATGTGCATCTTTTAATTCACCAAAAGGAATCACAACAGTTGGAGCAATTTTACTTAAAGCTTCATAATTATCCCCATTTCCTGTAATAATTAAATCTGGTTTTAATTCTATAATTTTTTCTGTGGATGGCTTTCCATAAGTTCCAATGCTTGCAACTCCTTTTAAGGCATCCTTTAAATAATAATTTTCAAGTGTTAATCCTGGTGCACCTATAGGCTTTACATTTAAGACGATTAAAGTAGCAATATATTCTTCAGCAACGATACGCTTCGGGTTTATGGGTATTTCAATCTCTCCATTCATAGTTTGTACCTTTTTTGTATCTGCTGATTTGCTCTCTTTATTCGTAGTGGTTGAGGTTGTCGTATTCCCACAAGCAGCTAATAAAAGCAGTAACCCAAGAAAAAGTGAAGCAATGATTTTTCTTTTTTGTAATAGCAATCTTATCCCTCCATACAGCTTAAATGATAATAATTCTCATTCATTGTAGAAGAGTATACTATAAATGTCCATGTATGAAAGTGATCTGTCACCATGCACTTTTATGATGTCAATACTCTCATCAATTCTTCCAACTGAGCTGCTGTAGACAATGGGTCATATCCATAAAATAATTCATACTGATTGATAAAATACACTTGTTTCTTACGTACAGCCTCCATTGACTGCCATTGTTCTGAGTGTAGCAACTGCATAAGGCGTTTTTTACCCAAATCATGCTTAGGTATAGCCGTGATAAAAATATGATCTGCTGGAAAATAAACAAGCTCTTCAATTTCTGCTGGAAAAAAACCAGATTCCCTAATACTTTGAGCAACAATTGAATTCGGTCGACTAAACCCTAGATCATCATATAATATTTGACTTCCCCTACCATAGCTACTATCTAGACAATAGGCTGCATTGCTACCTATTTCCCAGACAATTGCAGTGCCTCTTTGACCAATCCACTGATCGAGGATATGATTACTGTTTGCTATCTGTTCATTATATTGATATAGCCATTCTCCAACTAATTCCTGTTTGCCAACAATATTGGCGATAAGGCGAAACTGTTCTCGCCAGCTTAACTGCATACATGGAAGCTCGAATACAGGTGCAAGCGAAAGCAATGCTTTTCTCTCTCTTTCACCACTGTAGTTAATAATGACATCTGGGCATGCCGCTATGATTTCCTGATAATTTGTGGCAACATCATGCTCATAGCCCTTTAGCTTATGTACAGTAGGAACTGGCTTTAAGCTCTCAATATATGGTGAAAATACACCCAATTCAGGTATAATCCCAAGAGCTAATAAGCATGCTGTATGATTTGTGTTCAGGGCAATGACACGTTTCGGCTTTTGATAATAGACTGAAGGCGATACACCTACGAGCTGTTTAAATTTCCTGCTTAAATAGGTACCTTCTCGATAGCCAACATCTCCCGCAAGGTCATCTAATTTCGGCATTTCATACAATAGCTTCTTTTGTGATTCACGGACTCTTAGTAAAGTTAAGTATTTAGTAAATGGATAACCTGTATGCTTAAGAAATGTGCGCGAAAAATGTTCTGGACTCACTTGAGCTTTATCCGCCATTTGCTCACGGGTCAATTCCTCATGAAAATGTAAATGAATATATTCTAGTGCAATTTCAATCCATGATTCTTCTTTTTGCTGTATAGATTCATTTAATTCTGTATAAAGCTTCTCTAACAAATCGGCGAATAATTTTTGTAGGCGGAATGGATGTGTTTTTTTAATAGCCCTTGCTTCCTTCTCTATTTCCAATGCTAGACTCATAATCTTATGGGAACAATTTTGAATCATGGTGATTTCTTGAAACAAGCTGGACTCTCTTACTCCAAACGGGCGATACTCGATGACTATTCCACTCACATTACTATTATTGGGAATATAAAAATCACTAATATGATCCCAAAATATTATGGTTTTGGCATGAAGCTCAATTTGCTGATTTTGAAGAGTATAGCTAACATTGCCATCATAAACGATGATGATACATGGTAATGAGGAAGAGTGTTTATAGGTATCTTGCATATCTTCTAAATGAAGTATTTGTATAGGCTGATAAAAAATATGGGAAAGTAGGCTATCACTCTGCTCCCACATTTTAAGCTGATCTTCTACGTTTTTCATAAATTGTTCCCCTTGATAAATGGCTGAGAGAATTTCCTTAATACCTCTCTAGGATTTATTCCATACTTCCCCTTAAACGCTGCAGCAAAATGGCTTGGATTGGAATAGCCTACTGCATTGGCAACCTCTGTTACATTCATTGAGCCGTTTTGCAGTAAATAACTGGCCTTCTCTAAACGTTTCTCACGTAAATAGCCAAATACTGTTGTGCCAAACATTTCTTTAAAGCCCTTTTTTAATTTAAAATCATTTAATCCAATTAAACGCGACAATTCCATTAAGGATGGTGGATTCATCATATTTTCAATTATTATAACCTGTGCTTGACGTATCTTTTCCCTATCACTAGTTGAAAATTCCGTTAAATTGATTGGCTGGTTGAGAAAAGTTTGAAATGTTCTCATTAACAATTGTAAAACAGTATATTCAAGCTCTAAATTTGTCATTTTTTTAGCAGCAATAGCATGCAACATTTGTTGCAAAATAAGCGTATCAATAGCATCAATTTTTTCCTGAAACAGGCGATAGGAGGCACCTTTAAGAACTTCATGAAAATTCATAAAACTCCCATCGTTACCATCAATCTTATTCATATAACGATTAAAGGTTGAAACCGGAATCCCAATACCAACCATTTGATAAGATTCATTTTTATTGAATAAAAAACTTGCTTCTACTTGTTCAATAAATTGTAATGAACATGTCCCTGCAGTTATTTCATAGGCACAATCCGAAATTTGAACTCCCCTTGTTCCTTGTAGACAGAAGCTTACTTCTACCATAGGCTTGGCTGTAAGTATATCCATTCGATGCTCTTTATAAAATGAATAATCAGAAACGACCACTTCCAAATCCTGACGAGGGCTAAGTCGATGAATAGCTCCAGCTTTTACATTTGACTGAAAAGCCATATTATCCTGTGGTATTTCCTGTGGATTCAGTATTTCTAATGCATGATAAAAATGAATAAAATTTTGATGAAAATCAACTTTCATAAAGGTTGTCACCATCCTTCAGCTCTTCATTGAGAATGATTATCAATAATTAACCAAAGTATAGCAAACGGAGTTACTTTTAGCTATCAATTTCGCCCCAGCATAATTACATTCATCAGAGGCTTTATCATTCCTGTATATTTTCACCCTTTAGAACTGTTGACAGGAGTAGTGTAAAGAGAAAGATGATTGCACCAAAGCTATAAGCCATTTTAAATCCTCCTGCATACTCAATAAGCCAGCCTGCAATTCCTGGTCCCATCATTTGACCAACTGCATAGAAAATGGAAATAAAACCTATAGCAGCTGCTACATACGAGGATGCCACCTGTTGGCTAGCCTTCATTTGGATCAAAACAAGAACTCCTCCAAGTGAAGAGCCCCATATGATGGAGGATAATATAAATCCTCCTGTATTTTCTAACATAATTGGAAGGAGATCTCCTATAACAGATAATAACAATGCTGCTATCAAGGCTTTCTTTACACCGATTTTATCAGCCAACATTCCCCAAAATGGAGCTCCCCCAATAGAAACGATGCCAGCAATAGCATAGATGGAGCCTGCTGTAGCAGTTGAGATACCGAGCTCTTTCATATAGCTTGTTTGATATAAATTAGGGATAAGATAGACTAGTCCAATTGCAAAATACATACCTGCAATCATATATAGCTCCTTACTTCGCCAAGTAGTGTTACTATTCCCAGTTGTATCCTTGTCAGCTGTAGCCTGCGGTTGCTTTATCACCCAAAAAGCTAACAACACTACTACAATGGTCATGATTGCAAATATTAACCAGGCGCCCCTCCAGCCTAACTCTGGAAATTGCTTTAGCATAAATGGCACGAGTAAGCCTGAAAATAGCATCCCAATACCAGCTCCGCTCATTAGCAGTCCCATCACAGTGCCCCGTTTTTTTGGATATAGGCTAACGGCTATGGATAGTAGAGGTGTATAAACAAGCGCACTTCCAGCTCCTGCTAAGAACAAAGTGATGGCAGCCAACCAAAAGTCTGTGACAAATACTAGACCTCCCAATCCTAAAATAACAAGACCTCCTCCAACGAGCAGAACATTTTTTGCACCAATGCGCATTGTTAGCATTCCTGAAAGCCCTACTGTTAGTAGATAGCCTAGAAAGAGCATTGTTCCTAATAACCCAGATTGTGTTGTTGACAATGAAAGCCCTTGCTGCATAAAGGGTAAGATAATACCATAGGCCATACGTGCAAACCCTGTCGTTGTTACAATCAATAACATTCCAGTTGTAACAAACAGCCAAAAATTTCTCATTTCCCTTCCCTCCTAGTTCATTTAATAGCTACATTACCTTAAAATGTAATTAATCTTTCTTTTATTGATAATAGTTATCACTTAAAACATGGTTAGTTTAATCTTTTTAAATATCGTTCTCCACCAATTGGCGGATATTTCAACGGTTAGACGGATTTTATTTCCAAATCCTACATGATAATCAATTAAATTTTGGATAAAAATTAAATGTACTTCTTTAATTTCTCCATTGTAAAAGTTAATGTGCTCTATTATGCTAACTATTGTCGATAATGATTCTCATTATCTATTAACTACTATTTCGGAGGACTAGGTATGAAAACGTTTAATAAATATATGCTTCTTTGTAGCGTATTGCTAACTTTAGGAATAGTACTAGCTGCTTGTAGCTCAAAAAATGAAGCATCCAAAAAAGAGGAAGAACAACCAGCAGCAAGTAATGTACGTGTTTATAAAGACTATTTAAATCATGAGGTGGAAATCCCACTAGAACCAAAGCGAGTGATTTATCATGGCGAGGGCTATGGTGACATTGTCGCGTTAGATGCCCAAACAGTAGGTGCGGGCTTCTCCTGGATTACTGAATATGCATGGGAGAAAGAGGTACAAAATGTAGAGGATGTCGGTTTCCCAATCAATATTGAGAAAACACTTGAACTAAAACCAGACCTTATTATTGTTGCAACTTCAGATGAAAAGATCTATGAACAGCTATCCAAAGTAGCACCAACCATTGTATTCGATACCTTTGCACCTTTAGAGCAACGTTTAGCGGAACTTGGAGATATATTAAACAAGAAGGAAGAAGCAGAAAAATGGCTCAGTAATTATAAAGCGAAGGCAGATACAATGTGGAAATCCTTAGTTGACGAAGGAGTTTTAAAAGAAAATGAAACGGCATCTGTTTTAACCTACTATCCTGGGGATCGACTGTTTGTGATGGCACGTGCAGGGCTTTCACAGGTTATTTACGACTCCAATGTCTTAAAGCCTGGCGACAAAATACAACAAATCCTAGATGAAGGGACAGGATTTGCTGAAATCTCCACAGAGCTTCTTCCTGAGTATGCAGGAGATCGAATTTTTATCCTTACGCCAGTACCTGATGAAGCGAAACAGTCTACAAAGGAAATGATGGAAAGTCCAATTTGGAAGGGGCTCCCTGCTGTAAAAAATGGGCATGTCTACACAATTGACATTCGAAAAGCTGATAGCGATGCCTCAACTAGAGAATGGCTACTAACTGAACTACCAAATATGCTAAAAAAATAAAAAGTAAAGAGACATTTCATCTTTGTTGAAATGTCTCTTTACTTTTTATACAATACAGTTAATTGATAATGATTTTCATTTAGAAAGGAAGTCCACTAATGGAAGACAAAAATTCAACTTCTTTTACCAAAGACTTACTTTTTCATTTAGAAGCTATTGACTGTATTTCTCAGAGCTATCCGTTTATTTCAACCTCCTATCATACTATGATTCTTTTTACAGATGGTTGTGGAACATTAACGATTGATGAAATTCCCTATCTTGTGACTAAAGGTAAGATCTTTCTTATACAGCCTCATTCAATGATTGATTTTTCGGATATAACTAAAGGTTTTCGTTTCTATAAAATTTCCTTTTCAGTTTTTCAGTTAGTACAAGGACCTTCTCCATATGTAGGACCTATTTTTTCTGAGCAAGTGGAATATACGTTATACCCTACTACCCGCTTTATTCGGCTAACCGAAGATTTGTATAATATGAAGTCTCAATCGGATTATCTTAAGCAACAAGTAGTCTTGTATGAATTATTACATTTATTATTTGAACATCAGCTTCATATGGATTACCAAGTAAATATTACAAAGGCTGTTGAACAAACAATTGACTATATACATAAGTATTATCAGCAGCCTTTAACCGTTAAAAAACTTGCTGAATTAGCACATATAGCTCAATGGCAATATAGTGCAATCTTTCAAACTTTAACAGGGAAAAAACCATTGGATTATTTAACAAATCTACGCCTAAAAAACGCAAAGGAATTACTACTGCAAACAAATGAACCTTTAAAAGATATTGCTCAGCAGGTTGGATTTGATGATGAATATTATTTTAATCGCCGCTTTCGACAGATTGTTGGCATTCCACCAAAGCAGTTTGCTCGTCAATATAAGCAAAGGACTATTGTTAAAGATTGGACAGGGCATGAAGTAGAAATTCCTGCCTCACCCCATCGAATTATTTATCATGGAGAAACATTTGGGGATATGTTGATTTTTAATGTACAGCCAATAGGTGGGGACAAAAAATCTATTAGTAAATCATTTTATAAAAACCACGTTCCCTATGTGCAAGATGTGGCATTTCCAATTAACGTTGAAAAATCTTCAAAGCTGAATCCAGATTTAATTATCTTTACAAATAATGACGAGCAGCAATATCAGGCATTATCGTCTATTGCTCCAACCATTACATTAAATTCATGGGATTCTTTAGATGAACGTATCCTTCTACTTGGGCAGTGGCTTAACCAAAAACAACAAGCAGAAGATTGGCTAGTACATTTTAGACTTCAAGAAAATACAATGTGGCAACAGCTACAAAAGGTTGTAAAGCCTGGTGAAACGGCTACAGTTTTTACTTTTGACCATGGTAAACGTCTATTTGTTATGGGCTGTACAGGTCTATCTCCTGCGCTTTTTCATCCATGCGGATTCCAGCCTCATAGACAAGTTAAAAAATTACTACAAGCAGGAAGAGGCTATAAGGAAATACCAATAGATCACTTATCTCAGTACGCTGGAGATCGAATCTTTATGCTATTATCTGACAAGCATGAATCTCAAATAGCTACTATGGAATTGCTCAATAGTGATAGTTGGAAAGAACTCCCTGCTGTTCGAAATAACCATGCTTATTTAATTGACGCAACAAAATGGAATTACAGCGATGCCTTTACAAGAGAGAAATTACTAGGTGCATTACCGAAGCTATTGGTTAATGTAAAGTAATTTTCACACTAACAAATAAGAGGTGACTTGTTAACATGAAAACGGAAAGTGCTACAGATATGATGACAACTCAAATATCTTTAAAGGATATTCGAAATTATATTGCGAAAAACCATCATCAGCCTCTAACGATTGATCATTTAGCTTTCATTTCTGGTCTCAGTTCCAACTATTTTGGTGAGGCATTTAAAAAGGCATTCGGCCAAAGTGCTACTGATTATTTAACAGAGCTACGCATTGGACATGCAAAACAATTACTTCGCGATACTGACTTATTGTTACGTGATATTGCTAGAAAGGTTGGCTACAGTGATGAGTTTTATTTCAGTCGAAAATTTAAAAAGGAGGTTGGAGTTTCGCCATCCTCTTATAGCAAAATAGCTCGCCAGCGAATTTCTACCTTTTCTGTAACCACTACTGGAAATTTATTAGCACTAGGAATAATACCTGTCGCAGCGCCACTCAATGCTAAATGGAGTCCATATTATTACAACCATTACCAGGATCAAATTCATGTGCATTTAAATATATTTGATGCAGAATCAGAGGATAACTTCAGAAAACTAGCGGCTGCAAAGCCAGATATTCATATTTTTCAGGAAGAACCATCCCTATCCATGCTAAATTGGCTTGAATCAATTGGCGTCAAAAATGTGTCTATTAAGGCAAAGGATTGGAAAACTCAGTTAATAGAAATAGCTGACATCATCAACAAACAGAGCACTTGTAAATATTTCATTCAAACGTATGAGCAAAAAGCATTGCAGGCAAAGTTAGAGATCAAACGAGCTGTTGAAAAGGATACTTTTGCTGTACTTCGATTATGTGGAGATCAATTATTTATTTATTGTAATAAAGGAATTAAAGATGTTCTCTTTACAGATTTACAGCTTCATCCAATTGATGCTCAGCAACAAACATGTAACGAGCTTATTACCCTTGAACAGCTATTAGACATAAACCCAGACCGTTTGCTATTAATCATTTGCCCTGATGCGGCAACTCGAAATTATTGGCTCACTTTACAATACCTTGACAGTTGGAAGAAGCTGCAGGCTATAGAAAATGGACATGTCTATGTTTTGCCATCGAATCCTTGATTTGAGTACTCTGCTATTGCCATTAATCGAATGTTAGATGAAACATTGTTAATGTTGACCGGAAAAAATCCAAATCTCTTTCCTGCTCCCGTCCATGGCATCCTATCTAGCACTGAATTATAATTCTATTTGAGAATCATTATCAGTAGAAGGAGACCTTGATGAACAATGAACGAAAACTGTCATAATCACCGTCAAACAATTTTTAAACCTGTCTTTGTGTTAGCCTCTTTATTATTTGTTATTGGCGTACTTACTGCCTGCAATGCTCAATCAAGTAATAAGGTAGAAACACAGGCAGCCCCAGAAAGCACGAAGGAGCAAAAAGAGGTTTATCCATTAACAATAAAGGATGAGCTTGGAAATGACGTGACATTACCTGCTAAGCCGACAAAAATATTTGCGCCTGTCATGGAGGATTCGCTGCTTGCTTTAGGCATAAAACCTATGATGCAATGGTCAAATGGCGTTAAGCCTCAGCTATATTTGCAAAATCAATTACAAGGTGTGCCAGAAATTAGCTTTGCAGGTGGTCCCCCATCTGCCGAGGCAATTATGGCTAACAAACCAGATTTAATTATTTTGCACAACTCTTTTTATGTTGAAAATGGCACATATGAAAAATATGCAAAAATCGCCCCAACATATGTGTTTAAAAATGCAGCAAGTGATTTAGAAGGTTCTATTAAAGAATTAGGGCAGCTACTTAATGAACCAGATAAGGCTGAGCTAGCATTACAAAGTTATCAAGAAAAAGTGGACGCTGCAAAAGTGAAGCTAGCTACCATTACCAAAGGGAAAAAGGTGGCCTTAATTCGCTTTAATGCGAAAGGTATGTTCTTTATGACTGATGAGTATTTCAGTGGTTATGTATTAACACATGAATTAGGCTTTGAACAAAGCAGCTTAGTGAAGAATGGTGCCTTCGAGGTGTCATTAGAAATTTTACCAGAGCTTGATGCAGAATATATTTTCCTCATCAATGATGGTAATCTTGGAGATGATTTTTTAAAGGAATTTAAGGAAAGTAAAATTTGGCAAAGTACAGCTGCCTTCAAAAACAATCAAGTATACGAAACATCAGGAGATTATTGGCTAAATGGGGGCATTCATGCACAAGGAAAAGTCATAGATGATGTATTGGAGTTTTTAACACCATGAAAACAATGACAAAAAAACCCTATGTATCAGAAGGCTATTTTGAAAACGCGATGACTTCCCAACAACAATTAGACTATCGAATTTTGATTGCACCACCAGCAGATGGGCCACCAGAAGATGGCTATGCTGTGATTTACGCCTTAGATGGGGATGCCCTTTTTCCAACGCTTGCAGAGGCAGTAAAGTTACAAACAAGAAAACCAAAAGGCTTCGATCCCATTCTTGTTATAGGCATTGGCTATCCCTCGAAGGAACCATTTGATATGGAACGACGCTGCCATGATTTTACACTACCTGTAAGTGAAGAAAATCTGCCACCACGTCCTGATGGTACACCTTGGCCTCCTAATGGCAAGGCGAATGATTTTCTAGATTTTATTGAGCATGAACTGATGCCTACGGTGGCAAAGGAATGGCCCATTAATAAAAGTAAACAAGCCATTGTGGGGCATTCATTAGGTGGTCTTTTCACTCTATATGCTTTATGTGCAAGACCTTATTTATTCACGCACATCGTAGCTGGAAGTCCCTCTGTTTGGTGGGCTAACAATGCTGTGTTAAAAGAAATAGATAGATTCAGTGAAACTTGGATTGGTAATCATGCTATCAATCTCCTGCTCACAATTGGTGCCAATGAACTGCCCGATATGCTTGAAGGAGCTGAGCAAGCAGCAGAACGAATGAAGCGTTTAAGTGACAAGAACATTCACACCGATTTTGTGAAGTTCGATGAGGAGGATCATGTTAGTGTCCTTCCCTGTATGCTTAGCCGACTCCCTCGATTTTTATATACCTAATGACGATGAAAACCCCAAGTGACGATTTCTCCACACTTGGGGTTATTTATAGCATGTATAACGAAGTCGTATTTGAGCATCTCCTCCGTGACAACGATAAACATACTCGATGGAACTTTGTATGTTCAAAGATTCCTCAATGTTCAGTATCCTACGGCGAATATCTGTACCTTTATTAACGCATGATTCCATAGCAATAATGGTCTTCTATACCCATAAATCGTTACTACCTTGCATTATAAATGATAATAATTATCAATAAAAAAGCGATATATGAATTTTGATGTTTCAATATTTTAATCAATACTAATGTCTGATACTCACACTTTATTACTCTCTCATATAGCTTTTTTGTTAAGTTTTTTTTCAATGCCAACAAATTAAAGTTTATAAATAAAAGCCAAACAACCATAGCTCTCTACAATTGTTTGGCTTTTAATATCTCTCTAAATTATTATATTGATAAATTGATCATAACATTTAGAATTCAACACTTTTCTTCTTTAAAATGTGAACTAAAACTTTAATTAGATGTCTATTATACGATTTTGATTAAGGTTTTCTCTCAATTTTAATAAATTTCTGTTGGTCGTTTGTATCTAGCACACCTTGGGAAATATTACCGTATTTATCGACCGTTGCAAAGTAAATACGGTCACCTTCCATAAATACTTTATTCAGATTAGAAGACTTTGTAGTTAATGTTGAATTTTGGGAGTTATCTGATGAATTCTCAGGTTTACCAGTGCCTGCAACTGAAATACCGTTAGCAATACCAGGAATAGCTTGTCCAGCCGCTATTTGGTCAGCATGCTCACCTGCATAGATAATTTCTTCTGCAGTTAAGTCTCCAGGAACAACATTTACACGGACTGCATAATAGTATTTCAGATCATCTCCTGCGTTTGCAAGTTGATACATAAACTCAAGCTCTCTGTAAGAATGGATGTTCCCCACTGAGATATTCCCCTTTAATGTAGCTGATCTGAATGCCACACCCGATTTTTGATATACATATTTTCCAAAATCCTCAACTTTGAATTTATTACCTGTGTAACCTGTAATATTGTAATCGACAGCTTCATTCTTCATCTTCACTGTAAATGTTTTATCTGCCGTATTTGGTGCCACTGGTTTGATAATCAGCTTACTTTCATCCGTTGTTTTTGTACCTTGTGTATACTTAACAAATTGATATTGAGACGTAATATCTTGACCTGATTCATTCGTAATTGTAAGTAAATTTAAATTAGTTATTAAAGAATTGCCATTTTCATCGCGCATAATGGCCTCACTAAATGTAATCGTAAATGTATCATCTGGATTACGATAAACAATATTGCGTTTCTTTTGACCATCGACAGTCATTTCAATACGCGGTGGGGTACCATCAGAATAGAAATTTTCTCTCATCCAACCCGCGCTTGATTCATCGTAACCATCAGAATTGGAGTTGGATCTGTATACTGTTATATTTCCATACGTATCTACAGCACCAAAATATACAACATATTCCTTATGCGGCTCTAAAGTTACACCTGTAGCTTCAGATAATGGGAATGATCCCTTTCCACTTTTCTTAACGCTTGGGCTATTTCTTAATTTATCCTCTAAGAATTTACGTTCAGCAGGTGTATCAATTTTTAAATTTGCTGAATCATTTGTTGTGCCATCTGCATTTTTCTTCGGTACAAACCAATAATGAAGCTCTGTTGTTTCATCAGTATCAAAGGAAATCATAGCTTTCGTATCATCATTTTCTTTAGGTTTTACTACTAAATTTTTAATTAATGGTGCTCTTGTATCACCAATCATTTCCTTAGAGGTAATTTTCGAAATTTCCCCACCACGATCCTTTAAGACCATATACACGGAATAGCTTAAGAATGGATTCAGTTTGTCTTTTGTAATCGTTATAGGGAATTTTTTTGTTTTTTCCTCTAAATCAGCTGGACCTGATCCACGGTCAATATATATATCCTTCCCACCAATTTGGAAATAACCTGATTTCAATGATGCTTCATTTGCAAACTCATTCACAAAATCACGTTCTGTAATGCCCTTGTCTGTTAAATATTGCTTAAATGTTTTTACTTCTCCATTGTCTTCAACAGTATCAGGTAGCACCATATAATAATAAGTACCCGCCTTACTTGGCTTAAATTCTACTTCAGCACGTCTATAGTTGTCATTTTGATCTGGCTTACTAACTACATTTATAAACTCTATGACAGGCATATCAGATTTTTCATGGATATATTCCGCATAGTTTCGCACAGGTTTGCCAGGATCAACAGTATTGACATTTTCAAATTCATTATCCGCTAAGTCCTTTACACCCGGTAAAACAGTAACTCGTAATGTATCACCGTAAACAAAGCCTGTTTCAGAAGGGATTGTTAATAATACTTTTTTATCTCCTTCTTTATATTCTACTGCCGAAGGTTTAATTTTATTATGTCCATGAGTGTTAACAATAACTGTCCCTGATAAATCATAGTTATTTATATTACGAGCACTTTCAGGATCCAATGCCTCGTTTAAATATAAGTAAAATTGATTTGCTTTTCCTGCCGGTTCAAGCTTCGTCTGCTCAACATAAGGATGAATATTATCCAATGCACTTGTCGTAAACTCTTTGATGGCCTCTTTCGGAATAGGGTCTACTGAATAGTTACCCGATGCATCCTTCATCACCACGTAGAGCTGGTACACTTCCTCTGCCTCTAAGCCTGATAAAATCTCCGTAATTCCTAGCTTACCTGCAACAGCCTTACCTGTACCTGTTGGCTTTGCTACTATATCTGCAGTTGTTGGATCAGCTGCAGTCGTCTTTTTCCGAACATAGTAGTAATAGTCCCCTGGCTCGCTTGCTGTAAATGTAAACTCAGCTCGTTTTCCACCATGTAAAGGATTCACTTTTAGAGATTTTACTACTGGTGGTGATGCATCCTTCATCTGGAAGGATTCTGATTTAAGGTCAGAAACATTTTTCGCACCATCAACGACCATGATATAAATAACATATTCTTTTTTCTCACCTAGATTGGTAACTTTAAAGGTGTTGTTATTTAATATAGCCGAACCTGTTCCACTTGCAACATTATCAGTAGAAACACGATCAACCATTTCTCGTTTTGTTGGTGGATCAGCATCCTTTTCTCGAACTATATAGTAATATGTGCCGACTTTATCTGAAGTAAAGTCTACCTGTACATCACTACCATTCAATACAGATACTTTTGTGATATTAACGACAGGCTTAGTTTTATCAGCAGGCTTTTGGTTTTCAATATCATCCTTATCGATTGGTTTACCATCTGGATCTGTAATACTGCCAATATTATCTTTATCCTCTAGGAAATCATCGAAGATATTATTTGGCGATTCACCCTTCGGTATAATAACTTTGTCAATATACGTGTAGTCACCAATATCCACCCAGCCGTATGCATTATCCACATACAGTGTACCTACTCGACCGTCTATATAAAGCTCTAAATCTGTAAAGCTATTGTAGTTAATCCAGTCGATATTGCTATCTCCGTATATTGTCAGCTTTGTTTCTGTATCAAGGTTTAGTGTTCCGATATCACCTTGAATCTCAAATTCTCGAACACTTCCGATAATATCCACACGTGGTAGCTTAGTATTCGTTTCAATTTTTGTACCACTTTGAGATACAACTAAACGTGATACAGTACTGTTATAAAATTCAAGATGTTTTTCAACATTTTTCATGGTCACTTTTTCTTTAGACCAGTTTTCAAATGGTTTGTTTTTATCAGGGTTCTTCTCTGAATTTTGATTTGTCCAATTTTGAAGATCAGACGATGAATTGCTATTGGATGAGGACGAGCTTTCCCCATTGGAATTTTCCGGATTAGACCAGTTGATAAATGAGAAATTAGTACTTGCTACGCGCCCAATCGATAATGGCTTATAGCCGGTAACATTTAAATGTAAGGACGGACGCACTGTTTCGTTTACTATCATAGTGCCAGTCAATGTAATATTAGAAAATCCAATATAGTTTCCATTGACTACGATGGTTGCACCAAATGAACCATACTCACCATCAAAATCTAAAAATTTCGAACTTGTGCCGCTTGCATTCAATGTTAACTTAGATACAGATTGAATGGTTTTCCCGGATAAATTACCTTCAATAATTGCTCCCTGTAAAACCGGTGCATTATACTCATTAAAAACGTTTGCTAAATTTTCAGGTACAGTGTAAGGCTCAGCATTTATGTAGACTACATCATCTTCAACACCCGTAATTTTGTAAGAGGACGCATTACCCTTTTTATCTTGTGCGCGAACAATGAAAGAGGCAATCTGACCACGTGTTACTGGATTAAATGGAGAAAATGTAACTGGCGTAGTTCCATCTGTAACTTTTAAATCTACTAACGTTTGAATATAAATGGCATTACTTGTTTGGCTATTAACATCTTGAAAGCTATGATTATAATTTGAAGCTACCTCAAATTTAAATCCAAGCACCAGCATTTTAGCTAATTGACCACGCGTAATTACTTCATTTGGCATAAATGTTCCATTTGAATATCCTGACATGATCCCTGCATTTTGTAGTGCCGCTACATATTTGTAATATTCACTACCTTTTGGAACATCCTTATAATAAGGGTCCTGTACATTTTTCAAGTCTAACTTTAATACAGTTGCCAGCATTTTAGCAGCCTGACCTCTTGTTACATTTTGATTTGGTCGGAAGGTATTATCTGGAAACCCGCTAATTGCACCCTGAGAATGTAATTTTAAAATATTATCATAGTGACTTGAATATTGATCGATATCCTTAAACGGTGAAGTAGCTGCTTCTGCCTTTTGCGGTGGTGGCACTACTAAAGCAATTCCGCTAGTAGCAAAGACAGTTGCAATAAGTGCTTTGTTCACTTTTTGGATTTTTGTTTTATCCATCCCACTCATCCTTTCACTTATTGATTTTGATACGTACAAATATCAATTTCATCATACCCTTTATATCGACAGGTAATTAGAAAACCTTCATAGTTAATTCTAAAATACTAGTAGAAAGTCGTGCATTAATCGGTGCTTTGTGAATTTAAAGTGTACGTTTGAGTAGTGAATACGTCTCTTTGTGCATTTACCCTCCACAATTGGGCGACCTTCATATCCCTATGAGCATAATTCATTGTCTAATGAAATGCCTGCACAAAAAAACCAAGGAGCATCGGTGCTCTCTTGGCTTTAACGATATATAGGCATGCATCTAGTCGTTCTTGTAATTGTCATAAGGGAAAGGGGGATAACCTTACGTCTTGTCAAGTCGATCAAGAGATGTGTCCCGAGTTTGCATATTATTTGAATATGATTTAGAGGTTATAAGTCAAATCATTTAAGAGTAGCTTGCCCAAATGATTTCTACATTAATCATCTACCCTAAAAATAACAATGTATGCCTATATGTCATAAATTTTTCACTGATTTTCTTGTCCCGCTACCATTACTTGATTACGCCCTGCCTGCTTAGCAAGATACAGTGCCCCATCAGCAGCTTCAAATAATGCTTCAGTCGAGTCAGCCATCTGAGGATAGACAGCCACCCCTGCCGATAATGTCACGGGTCGGCCACAAGGACTAATCGTGTTAGCTAAAACATTTCGCAGCTTCTCTGCAACTGAAGCAGCTTCCTCCGCTGTAGTATTAGGTAACAGCATAACAAATTCCTCACCACCATAGCGGCAACACACATTTCCTTCTCGAGCTACAGCTTCCATATTTTTCGCTAAGAATTGCAAAACCTTATCCCCCACAGCATGACCATATGTATCATTCACACTTTTAAAATGATCTAAATCCAACATAATGATAGCGTGAGGTAACTTGTTTACTTGCCATTCTGCTAGCATTGCATCCATCGTACGTCGATTTGTTACCCCTGTCAGTGGATCAGTGGTTGATTGATCCTTGAAAAACATTACCTGTCCATGTAAAAATGATAAGCTCCTTATTAAGACACTTTTTAAAGAATACGCTTCAAAATACCAGCCTTTAACTGATTTTAGCCCTTCAACATTTTTAGTATCTAGACTCTCCTCTGTTAAAGTAGCTAGTTGCTGTAAAGGACTAGCGATACGCGCTGCCGCCCAAAGTACAATAAAGATTGAAACAAGCATAAGTGGTATGGATTTTATCGCCACATCCTGTACCCGATCAAACGAAGGTGCTAGTGCTACATCTAAAGGTCTTTGAGAGACAACTCCCCACCCAGCTAAAGATACTGCACTATAACCAGCAAGCATTTCAATGCCTTTTGTGTTCTCGACAAGCTGTGCTCCATTCTTCCCAGAAATCACAGCTTTCACAACTTTATTTTCAGTAACAATATCATTGATTCTACTTGGGTCCTGATGGTAAATTACTCGACCATCTTCATCTACTACATATACATAAGAGCCATCATGACTATAATGTTCTCCCAATAAAGTATTAAAGGCATTTTGTTCCTTTAAATAAATAGTTCCAGCTACCATTCCTAGATATTCATTCGACGCTGAGAATATAGGATAAGATATAAAAATGATTAGACGTCCTGTAATCGCCTCATAAGGTTTAGAGATAAGCGGCTCCTTTTTAGTTAAAGCCTCTTTAGCACCAACTGATGTTAAAACCTCACCCTTTATTTCGATAGAGGGTGGTGAGATAGAAAGTACACGACCATCTGCATTCGTTATAACGACAGAGTTAAACATACTATTTTGCATTTTCAAACGATCCGTTTCCTGATCTAATGCCTTTCCATCATTCATCTTTGAACCCATATTGCCAGCACTATAACCTAAAATTTGAAAAGCTTCCTCTAGGTAGGCATCTGCGGTAGATGCTAGTTTTTGTGCATACACTCGATTCGTTTCTAATGTGTTTTCTTTAATCGAGTCAACATTCATTCGGTAACCGCTCCAGATGCTGCCAATACTTGTCAAGAAAAAGGCAGCCATTGCTACTCCCATAATTAAATGTTTTAACTTTAACTGATTTGATTTCAACTTTCACACCCCTATTTTTCGTAAATAAGTACATTTTCTTATTTTATTAGAAATAATTTGTCGAAACAGTATTTTTTTAAAGCTATATTATATCTAAAGTAACATTATAGTGTAAGTGCCAAAATTTATCCTCTCGTTTTTTAATAAAAAATGTAGTATTTTTATAGTAATAAAACGCTATTTTCTGATAGATTTATTACTTTAACAGAAGAGGATTGAAGTATGTTGATTCATAAAACAGCTCCAATTTTATTGGGCTTTGGTATAGGATTATGGGCTAATGCCTCTATCAGCTTAAATAAAAAAGCTTATTCGAGTGCATTTACGCAAAAAAATTTCTCAAATAGTAGCTTTCAAAGTGAATACAAAATGGAATGGCATCGAATAGAGACGGACGATTCCCTATTTTCTCTTGTAGGAAGGCATAATTCTCAAGTCGTTGGTGGATACGAAACAAGGTTAGGGCATAGTGTATTTGGTATCAAAATAGGTACTAATCGAACAGAGGTTACTAAAATATATGGGTCTCCTCTCAAAGCTATTCACTATCAAAATACAAGTTATTTGCTAAATTATCTTGATTGTACAGACAAAGAAGCATATGGTACCTATTTAATCAATCAGCACTATGTCACTTTTTTCTATGACTTACACAAAAACAATATAGTTCGTTCTGTTCTTTGGATCCATGCTGCTACAGAATTAAATAAAAATGGCTTCTATGGAAAACCTTCAAATGAATTACGTACAGGATTTGAAGATTTAATGGTTGAACTCATTAATCATGAACGAGCCGTAGAAGGATTGCAACCACTTATTTATGACAATAGATACAATCCTATAGCTCGCCAGCATAGTAGTAATATGATAGCTCACCAATTTTTTAGCCATGAGGATCATATTGGTAATCATTCTAATGATAGACTTACTGCTGGTAGTGTAAATTATTTCTGGTATGGTGAAAATATCGCATCTGGTCAAAGCAACAGCATTTTTGCTCATGAGGCACTGATGAATTCTATAGGGCATCGTAGGAATATTTTAAGAAAAGAGTTTACGCATGTTTTTGTTGGCATCTGCTTTAAAAACAATGGTTCCCCTTATTTTACAGTGAATTTCTATTCAAAGTAATAGCGTACACTTTTTCTACACTATTAAGGTGACTTCCGTTCCAGACTACTTGCTTTGTCGGAACAGAAACCAACCCTTTGATTTGCAGAAGAGCTATACTCACCTTGATTTTCAATGACATAATATTTCTCAAACAATATAAAATCTCTATGTGTAATCTATTGCATAGAGATTTTTTCGTCTCATAATTAACGGAATTTTCAAACAAAAGGTTGTTATTTTCTGAAATTTGACAGAAAATCTATATTCAAAATTTTTTTACTTTTATTGTTATTCTGACATATAATTTTCAGACTAATTATTTTATAATAAAATTTAGCATAGTCAAGCCATTGCTTATTCTGTTATAATACTGATAAATTTAAACAACTCTGTATTAATACAGATATAATACAGGCTTTTTTACAAATGGGATTAAGAGAAAAGCGTTGCTAGGCCTCTTAGCATAGATGGCGTTAGCAGCCTACACAAAAAGGGGTTGGGAGATTTGGGTATTTTAAAGGGGTTAAAAATTCTCGATTTTTCTGCATTACTACCAGGGCCAATGGCGACAATGATATTTGCCGATTTAGGTGCGGAGGTTATTCACGTAGAATCTTCGAAGCGTGTGGATTTAACACGAATCATGCCTCCTTATGATGACGACCATGAGGCATATATACACCAACATTTAAATCGTTCTAAAAAGTCATTAACGTTAAATTTAAAATCGCCAGAGGCTGTGGAAATCGTTAAGTCACTCGTTAATGAGTACGATGTTATTATCGAAGGTTTTCGCCCTGGCGTTATGCAACGACTGGGCATCGGCTATGAGGCACTTAAGGAAATAAATCCAAAGGTTATTTATTGTGCAATTACAGGTTATGGTCAAACGGGACCCTATAGCAATCGTCCAGGACATGACAATAACTATTTATCATTAGCTGGTTTACTGGACTACTCTCGCCATAAGGATAAAAAACCAGTTTCAATGGGAATTCAGCTAGCTGATATTGCAGGAGGCACCATGCATGCTGCAATCGGCGTACTAGCTGCTGCATTACATCGTGAAAAAACAGGTGAAGGACAATATATCGATATTAGTATGACAGATGCTGTATTTTCACTTAATGCTATGTATGGAGCTGCATACATTGGAGGTGGACGAGTGCCTCAGCCAGAGCAGGAAATTTTAAATGGTGGCAGCTACTATGACTTTTACAAAACAAAAGATGGCAGATTTTTCTCAGTAGGAAGCCTTGAGCCTCAATTCCGCAAGCTGCTATGTGAAGCACTTGATATTCCTGAGCTCATTGATAATACTTTTAATGACTCATACTATACACAAATTCGTTTTAAAGAAGCTGTTCATGATGCTTTTTTATCAAAGACCTATAATGAATGGCTAGAAGTGTTCAACGAGGATTTTGAGGGATGCGTGGAACCCGTTTTAACTTTTCCTGAAGCATGCGAGCACCCACAGCTAAAGGCTCGCAGCATGATTGTTGATATTCCCAAATACGATGGTACGATGCAAAAACAAATTGCATCTGCCTTTAAATTTGACGGAGCTCAACCAGAATATAGACATGTAGGTGCCAAACTTGGAGAGCATAATGAGGAAGTGTTATCTGCTCTTGGCTTTAGTGTAGAAGAAATTACTGATTTAAAAGACAAGGGCGTTTTAGAATAAATATAAAAAAAGTGTCTAGTGTAAATATGCACTAGACACTCTTTTTAACTATTCATGCTCTACATATGCACTTATAAACACTCGTAAACTTTCAAAATGATCATCAATAAGTAAGTATTTTTTATAAATTTCTATCAATTTCTCAAAAAGCTCATACTGCTCTGTTATAAATAAGACTTTTAAAATATTCAATATATGGAGGGATGCGCTCTGTGCTACAAAATAATAGGAAGCTTCTGGTTGACGGTAATTTCTACGCCATTCTTCAACAGATAAGCCGATATGCTGTAATGAATTATTAACATGTAAAGCTATATCTTGCTGAACATAAGCCTCAATCGCAATAAATTGTTCATTACTATAGTTTTTCTGCACTAATGCTGCATGTATTTTTTTATTGGATGCAAGTACATGCTCCTTTAAAAGTGTTAATCCCTCTTGATAACGCGCGGTTCTTACGTAATGGTCAAGCAAAATGGCATACAAATTTTCTAGAAAATTCAGCTCATAATTTTTGATAATAGCTGGAGGTGTAGGCTTACGATTAGGCAGTAATTCTTTATATTCAAGCATAATCTCTATTGCATAATTATTAAGTCGCTCATCCTCTAATAAATATTCTCCGTACTGGATAACCAATTCATCATTCTTCTCCTGATATGCTATATGAAACAGAAGGTAGGCAATCAACACCTTTTCTTTCTCTGTCAAAGCATACATTGAATAACGCCAATCCGCTTCAAAAGCAGTAATTAATGACTTAACACAGCGATTATCCCCTTCAGCTAACCGGTAATGCACAACAATTTGGTAAAGATGTAACTGTTTTTTTTCTAAGCACGTCGAATTGTAGTTATCCACATAAGTTATACACTTATCCAGAATTTTTTTGTAATTATTCACAAAGTTATTCACATGTGTATAAGTTTTTCTTGCAGATCGCTCAAAATGACCAAGCATTTCATGAATAAATGTGAATTGTTCTAAAGGTTTGTGGATAAACAGTGAATAAATCTTTTTCATAAACAACCAATGCCAAAATAGAGTATGTTCTTTATAAATCATATGCACAAAATATTCATTGTTTAATTTATATAAAAATATAGTTTGGAGTTTGTTCACTGGCATTGTAATTTGCATCCGTTTCCCAAATATTAACCATATTAACCGCTCAAAGTCCATTGTATGCTGTGCAAAAAGCTGCTCAAAAAAGGACTCTTTCCCTTTTTGCGTATAAAAAAAATCATTCAGACGATCATGTACAAACTTAGCATCCATTCCTTGTTTATCAAAAAAAGCTTGCGCATCAGTAGTTACATGACCCCAATATTTCCTCGCAGTTGAAAAAGCAATGTTCATCGCCATTTCCTCATTCACTAAAAATAAATTTGGTGAAAGTGCAGAACCTAATATTTTTGGGTCTGCCTGTAACTTGTTCTCTGCCTCCAACCATGTTGACAGCAATTTTTCAGCACCCTTTTCACCACTATGCTTATATGCCATGAATAACTGCTCATCACAATCCAACAGCATACAATTGGAGCCCCCTATTAAATTCACCCAACAGATATCTTCCCCTATCATATAAAATACTAACAACCTAAGTTAATTCTCTTTCTTCAATATAACAAATCTTATCCAACATATGCTAAAAAAATCATGTTATGCCTAAAGAATACGACAACAGAATTCGACTAAATGCAACAACAAAAAAACCCATCTATTAGATAGTAACTTCTAATAGATGGGTTCATAGTGTTGAAAAATTAAATAGTCAAGGGACTCTTTGTGAATATTTAGTCAAAATGAAGGTGATTTCCGTTCCA
>NZ_JBYTBB010000022.1:0-71443 GCF_058788755.1 Lysinibacillus sp. FW301-JW8 | reverse complement strand
CGCGAGTGAAGCGGCTCATCGGACGCCCCAGGAAAGCACTCAGTCGGAACGGAGATCAACCCCTCGTTTTGAAAAAGGGTTATACTTTTTAATTTGTCACCTTGATGTCATTGACATAATAGTATTTCAACACTATGAAAAGAGTTGTCTCAGCATTTGAGACAACTCTTTTTGCATTATTTAAATGTTGCGCCGATAAAATTTCGGAACAATGGTTGTGGACGATTTGGGCGTGATACAAATTCAGGATGGAATTGACAAGCTACAAAGAAATCATTATCTGGTAACTCGATTATTTCCACTAACTTACCATCAGGACTAGTACCCGCGAAAATAAGACCTGCTGCTTCCATAGCTTCACGGTACTCATTATTAAATTCATAACGGTGACGGTGACGTTCATAAACAAGCTCTTTTCCATAAGCATCCTTAGCTTTTGAGCCTTCTTTTAACTTACATGGGTATAAACCTAAACGCAATGTACCACCAATATCTACATTATCATTTTGATCTGGTAGGAAATCAATAATAGGATAATCTGTTTGTGCATCAAGCTCTGTAGAATGTGCTCCCTTTAAGCCAAGTACGTTACGAGCAAATTCCACTGTTGCCAGTTGCATACCTAAACAAATACCTAAGAACGGAACATTATTTTCACGAGCATATTGTGTCGCTAAAATTTTACCTTCCACACCACGATCACCAAAGCCACCAGGGACTAAAATAGCGTTCGCTCCTTTTAATAGTGAAGTAACATTGTCAGCATTAACATGCTCAGCATTAATCCAGTCAATATCAATATCAGAATTAAATGCATAGCCCGCGTGTTTTAATGCCTCTACTACAGAAATGTAAGCATCTTGTAGTTCAACATATTTCCCTACTAGCGCTACTTTACGCTTATTTGGTAAGCTTTTCACTTTCGTTACAAGCTCACGCCATTCCCCCATATCTGCCTCTGGTGCTTCGATACCAAAATGGTCAAGAACTATGTCATCGAAATCTTGTGCATGAAGATTTAATGGCACTTCATATAAATGCTCAGCATCACGAGATTCAATAATTTCATGTGGCTGTACATCACAGAATAAAGCCAATTTCTCTTTCATATCTTCAGGCACCTCTTGCTCTGTGCGCACAACGATAATGTTTGGTTGAATACCTAAAGAACGTAATTCTTTTACAGAATGTTGCGTTGGCTTTGTTTTTAGCTCACCTGCTGCTTTAATATAAGGAATAAGCGTACAATGAACGTACAAGACATTGTTATGACCTAAGTTAGTTTTCATTTGGCGAATTGCTTCAAGGAATGGTAATGACTCGATATCCCCTACTGTTCCACCTACCTCTGTAATAACAACATCGGCATTTGTTTCGCGTCCAGCACGTTGAATACGATCTTTAATTTCATTTGTAATATGAGGAATTACTTGTACTGTACCACCGTTGTAATCACCGCGGCGTTCTTTTTGTAAAACTGACTGATAAACACGACCTGATGTTACAGTAGAATGTTTGCCAAGGTTAATATCAATGAAACGTTCATAGTGACCTAAGTCAAGATCAGCCTCTGCACCATCATCTGTTACGAAAACCTCACCATGTTGATAAGGGCTCATTGTACCTGGATCAATATTGATATAAGGGTCAAATTTTTGAATTGTTACTTCTAACCCGCGATTTTTTAATAAACGACCTAAAGATGCCGCTACAATCCCTTTTCCAAGCGATGACACAACCCCACCTGTTACAAAAATATACTTTGTCATGAAAAAATTCCTCCTTATGATGTTCTAAAAATTGTAAGTAAGAAAAGTGCATATACGCCGTGTTAACAACTAAATATTTTGACGTAAATGTCTCGACAAGGTTAAGAAATACTTATACCTAAAAATAAGAAAAGCCGAGAATGCCTACAAAAAAGTGTAGTCGATTCGAAGCTGTAATCGTTTCTATCTCTTTTCTACTTTCCTTTTAAAAATTGATTGCTCTAACATTTATTCAGTCACCGATTACTATACATCATGAAGTATTGGGAACATTTATATTCATGTCAGTAGTAATTTGGGAGTGTTTAACTGAATCAATTTCGCCTTGGCGTAATTGCGTCTGGATTTTGAATTGTGCCCGCACAATTCATTCCTTTGAAAATCCGTGACATCCGCCAGAGGCTTTGGGCCAACATGATGTTGGTCACTCAGTTGTTGCCACAGGACGTGGCGTTCTTAGACTGAGTTCCTCTATTTCAGTAGGTGTTTGGACACCCACTGAAAAGGAACCAATACCGCATTCATCTCACCACATGTAGAGGTGGGAGTCTTCTGTATCTGCCGCTATGCTTTCGATACAAAAATATTTGCTGAATGAAGATAAAATTAACAACAAAAAAACGCCCCTCCTGCATAGGTTAGCAGGGGGAGCGTATTACATACACGGTCTTTCTCCTTTTTTAAGGAGCCCAAGTAAAAGATTAAACGTAACCGAGATAGAAGTCAAGGATTTTTACTATGGGCATAAAAGATAGAAAATTAAATTTCTTCCTCTTCATCGTCGAATTCTTCTTCGTCATCTTCTTCGATAAAGTCCTCATCGATTTCTTCATCAATGTCCTCTATGTCTTCATCTTCAAAATCAATGTCTTCTTTCTCTTCGACTTCCTCAACATCTTCTTCTTCAACGAATTCCTCATAATCTTCATCAAAGTCGATGTCTTCTTCTTCTAAATCTTCATCTAAATCTTCATCGTCAAGGGAAGCTTTAGATTTTTTCTTGTGAGTTTTCACAGAAGGAGCTGTTTCTTCCTCAATTTGCTCAACTTTAAACCATTCGCGTAGACCCCAACCTGTCTCTTGATTGTATAAGAAGCGACCATCTACATTCAAATCTGTGTAAAATTGTAGTAGGCGTGCTTTGATTTCTTCATTACTATAGCCTACAAGCTCCTGAAGGATTGTTAGTAAGTCATTAAAAGACACTGAGGCACGTTTTTCATTTAAAATTACATAAGCTAAGTTAATTAACGATTCTTCCGCTAATTGTTCCTTTGTCATTTCACGAAAATTCAATTCGTGCACTTCCTTTCTCTCATCACAATGGACGTTTTTATTGCTTTATTTTCGGAGCGCAGCAAAAAAAGACCGCACAAAAGTAACTTTCCATATCATAAGCATAATACCCATTATATACAAAGTTTTATCCTCTTTGCTAGCTTCAATTACTGTTTTTTATACCACATATTTTTTTTATCCCGAGGTAAAACAAATATACAGATAGAATTAGTAAAGGAACAGCGCCAATTTGCTTATTATACAGGAAAATAACTCCTAACACTAAAGCTAAGATAATGATGTAGTGAAAAGCTGATTTCATCCTCTACTGCGCCTCCCCTTTTTTTACAGTTCTATTATAACGAAAATAAAAAAAAGTGCCTAATCCTAAGACTAGACACTTACAACTACAAAAGCATTTTGTATTAATATAGAATAAATGCTAATAAGTAAGAAGATATGCACATTTACAAATTACATATTACGACGATATTGTCCGCCTACCTCATATAAAGCCCTCGTAATTTGTCCTAAACTTGCTACTTTTACTGTTTCCATTAACTCTGCAAAAATATTACCGTTGTTAACAGCCACTTCCTGTAAGCGTGTAATTGCTGCTTCTGATTCACTTTCGTGCTGCTTCCAGAATCCCTGTAAATTAAGGATTTGCGTCTCTTTTTCCTCTTTCGACGCACGAGCAATCTCCATATTATCTATATCCGCATCAGAAGGTGGATTCGGATTCAAATATGTGTTAACACCGATAATCGGTAGCTCACCAGAATGTTTCAACATTTCATAGTACATGGATTCCTCTTGAATTTTACCACGTTGATATTGTGTTTCCATTGCACCTAGCACGCCACCACGATCATTTATGCGATCAAACTCTTCTAGAACAGCTTCTTCTACAAGATCTGTTAGCTCTTCCACGATAAATGCCCCTTGTAATGGGTTTTCATTTTTCGCTAAACCATGCTCTTTTGTAATAATCATCTGAATAGCCATCGCACGGCGAACTGACTCTTCCGTAGGCGTTGTGATGGCCTCATCATAGGCATTTGTATGCAATGAATTACAGTTATCCTGTAATGCCATTAGTGCCTGTAACGTTGTACGAATATCATTAAAATCAATCTCCTGTGCATGCAAGCTACGTCCAGATGTTTGAATATGGTACTTTAATTTTTGTGCACGTTCATTAGCGTTATACTTATCACGCATTATCACTGCCCAAATGCGACGAGCAACACGTCCAATAACCGTGTACTCTGGATCAAGTCCATTCGAGAAGAAGAATGATAGGTTTGGTGCAAAATCATTAATATTCATACCACGACTTAAATAATACTCTACATACGTAAAGCCATTTGCCAATGTAAAGGCCAATTGCGAAATTGGATTTGCGCCAGCTTCAGCAATATGATATCCAGAAATTGATACTGAATAATAATTACGAACTTTATGGTCAATAAAGTATTGTTGAATATCTCCCATCATACGTAAGGCAAACTCTGTTGAGAAAATACATGTATTTTGCCCTTGATCTTCTTTTAAAATATCTGCTTGCACGGTTCCACGCACAACCTGCAATGTTTGCTCTCGTGTCTCTGTAAATTCTTCAACTGTCAAAGGTCGACTAAGTTCTTTCTCACGTAGTTTTACTTGTTGATCAATAGCCGTATTCATAAACATTGCTAAAATAATTGGTGCTGGACCGTTAATTGTCATGGATACTGATGTTGATGGTGCACATAAATCAAAGCCCGCATAGAGCTTTTTCATATCCTCTAACGTACATATAGAGACACCTGATTCCCCAACCTTACCATAAATATCTGGTCGATAATCTGGATCTTCACCATAGAGTGTTACCGAATCAAATGCTGTAGATAAACGTTTTGCATCATCGTCCTTCGATAGATAATGGAATCGTCTATTTGTTCGTTCTGGTGTTCCCTCACCCGCGAATTGTCGCTTCGGATCTTCCCCTTCACGTTTGAATTGGAATACCCCTGCTGTATATGGGAATTCACCAGGTACATTTTCTTTATAAACCCAGCGTAGAATTTCACCATAGTCCTCAAATTTCGGCAAGGCAACCTTTGGAATTTTTGTTCCAGAAAGACTTGTCGTCTTTAAAATTGTTCGAATTTCCTTATCCCGAACCTTTGTGACAAATTCATCTCCTGCATATGCTTCCTTTAATGCCTGCCAATTATCTAAAATACGTTTGGATTCTGCTGTTAGTTCATCTCTGACACCTTCTGCTAAAGAAGTAAGAGATGCGACAAGTGCATCATCAGGAGCCTTTTCTTTCACCGCAGCAATTGCACCCTCTAGCTGGAATAGCTGACGTGCAAATGCTACCTGCTGCTCTGATTTTTTATGATAGCCACGCACTGTATCTGTAATTTCTCTTAAATAATAGCGACGGTCATTCGGAATAATGACATCCTGCTTTTGCGTTTTCGCAAATTGCTCATACCCTGTTTCCCAATTGTAGCCTGTCTTTTCATTAATAATGTTAACAAGTGCAGCAAATAAAGCATTCGTACCTTTATCATTGAATTGGCTAGCAATCGTACCATAAATTGGCATTGTATCTAGTGATTCATGCCAAAGCTCTCGAGAACGTTGATATTGCTTCTGTACCTGACGTAGCGCATCCTCAGAGCCCTTACGCTCAAACTTATTGATAGCGATAACATCCGCAAAATCAATCATATCAATTTTCTCAAGCTGTGTTGGAGCACCAAACTCGCTCGTCATCACATACATGGATAGGTCCGTATATTTTGTAATTTCAGCATCCCCTTGACCGATACCGCTTGTTTCTACAATGATTAAATCATAGCCAGCAACACGAGCGACATCTAGCACATCTCCAATTGAAGCGGAAAGCTCCGTACGGGATCCACGAGTTGCTAAACTACGCATATATACTCGATTGTTAAAGATCGCATTCATACGTATTCGGTCACCTAGCAATGCGCCACCTGTTTTTTGCTTAGTTGGATCGACTGAAAGAATTGCCACACGTTTATCTGGGAATTCTTTTAAAAATCGACGAATTAACTCATCTGTCAGGGACGATTTCCCAGCACCACCAGTACCAGTAATACCTAAAACAGGTGTCCCTTTCGTGCGCTTACGAGCCTCTTCTATCATTTTTTTCGTTTCTTCATCATCATTCGACTCAGCAGCAGTGATCAAATTCGCTAAAATTTCTGGTGTCTCTGTCGTTAACATTTCTAACTTTTCTAGATAGCTACCTGTTGCTGTAGGGAAATCAGTACCTTTAATTTGTTCATTGATCATCCCTTGCAAACCTAAAACACGTCCATCCTCTGGCGAGAAAATACCTGAAATCCCATAAGCATGTAGCTCCTTAATTTCACGCGGCAAAATAACACCGCCACCGCCACCATAAATTTTTATATGTGGGGCACCTTTTTCACGCAGTAAATCATACATATATTTAAAGTATTCCATATGGCCGCCTTGATAGGATGAGATGGCAACACCTTGCGCATCTTCTTGAATCGCAGCATTCACGACTTCTTCTACAGAGCGATTATGTCCTAAATGAATAACCTCTACCCCGCTAGATTGCAAAATACGTCGCATAATGTTGACCGAAGCATCATGCCCATCAAATAGACTCGATGCTGTAACAAAACGTACGTGATTTTTTGGACGATATACTTCTACCTTTGTCATATGAAATCCCTACTTTCTCCCCTTAATCAATTACACCTTTGTGTTATAGGCACCCCAGACTGGAGCTACCTTATGCAGTTCATAAAAAAAGTCGGTAATTGCAATGTCGCTCTATGCAATTACCGACAACCCCTTAACAGAACCCCTTTATACCTGAAATAAACAATGTTATTTGCATGTCAATAAATTCATCAATCGAATGCTGTCGATGTAACGCCCATTTTCGGAACGCCCAGCTTTGTCCTGAGACAACTAAATTATTGGCTGCCAAGTGGATTTGCTTATCGGTCATTGTTATTTCACCTGACTGCACACATCGCTTTAGTAATCGTTCAAACGTGGCAACCATTTCAAACTCCTTACTAAATACATAGCGCTGCGCTTCTTTTGATAAAGATTTTGTTTCTTGATACATGATTGTCAGCTCATCAACCATGTGATCAATTTGCAAGAAATACTCTCGAATCATCTCTTTTAATTCTTCTATCGTCCCTGCTTTTATCTCATAACTTGAAAGCCGCTCCATAGCGTGATGATAAATACTATCACATACTAGGTAAAGAACATCCTCTTTAGTTCGGATATACTCATATAAAGTACCGATACTAAAGCCAGCAGCTTTTGCGATTTCTCTCGTCGTGGCACGATGAAAACCTTTTTCTTTAAATAACTTGATGGCTCCTTGTATCATTTGTTCCCGACGAATGGCGATGAGATTTTCATCTTTAACTGTTGACTGTACCTGAGGCCTTTTCTCTTTTTCTGTCATATATTATTTTGTTAGCATACGCGAGATAACAAGACGTTGAATCTCTTGCGTGCCTTCATAGATTTGTGTAATTTTAGCATCACGCATAAAGCGCTCAACTGGATAATCTTTCGTATAACCATAGCCGCCAAAAATTTGAACCGCCTCAGTCGTTACACTCATCGCCGTATCGCCAGCCATTAATTTCGCCATTGCAGATGCTTTACCATATGGTAGACTATTTGATTCTAACCAAGCCGCTTGGTATGTAAGCAGTCGAGATGCTTCAATTTGAGTAGCCATATCTGCTAATTTGAAAGACACACCTTGATTAGCTGTAATTGGTTTACCAAATTGCACACGCTCCTTTGCATACTCAACCGCTGCATCCAATGCTCCCTGTGCAATTCCTACAGCCTGAGCCGCAATACCGTTACGTCCACCATCAAGTGTTGTCATTGCCACTTTAAAGCCTTCTCCCTCAGCCCCAAGCAAATTTTCTTTTGGAACACGACAGTTATCAAAAATAATTTCAGTTGTAGGAGATGAACGAATCCCCAACTTTTTCTCCTTTTTCCCTACTGAGAAGCCTTCAAATCCAGCTTCAACGATAAAAGCGGATGTGCTATTCTTAGCTTCTGGATCTGTTACAGCAAATACAACATATGTATCTGCTACTCCACCATTTGTAATGAAAATTTTCGAACCGTTTAATATATAGTCATCACCATCACGTTTTGCATAGGTATTCATGCCACCAGCATCTGATCCTGACCCTGGCTCTGTTAGTCCGTATGCCCCAATATGTTTACCTTCTGCCATTGGACGAAGATATTTTTGTTTTTGTTCTTCATTACCAAATTTAAAAATTGGCCAACCTGCCAGTGACGTATGAGCTGATAACGTTACCCCTGTTGAAGCGCAGACACGTGATAATTCTTCTACAGCAATAACATACGCAAGATAATCAAAGCCTGCCCCACCATATTCCTCTGGCCATGGAATGCCTGTTAAACCAAGCTCCGCCATTTTGTCAAAAATTGCGCGATCAAACTCTTCGTTCTCGTCACGCTCCGCTGCTGTAGGTGCCACTTCATTAATAGCAAAATCACGAATCATTTCGCGTAATTGTTCATGCTCTTCTGTTAATTGAAAGTTCATTGTCCATTTCCCCTTTTTAGTTAGACTCCAATGCTAAACTATTTATTTCTAGGTGATTACGCTTCTTTGATGATTGCTCTTTTTACTTAGTGCATTCTATTTTCGATTTTGAATCTCGGTGCGACATGGATTTAATTTATTAGGCTGAGCGGTTTTCGGGTTCACCTGAGCAGTTTCCTTGGACACCCGAGCGATTCCATAACCCACCTGAGCAATTTCCTTAGCTACCCAAGCGATTCCATGGCTCACCTGAGCAGTTTCCCTGGCTACCCGAGCAGTTCTTCGCCCCACCTGAGGGATTTCCCACCTTATCTGAGCAATATCCACTATGCAACATAGGATTTTATTTCAGTAAATGCTTACTAATAACTAAACGTTGAATTTCACTTGTACCTTCATAAATTTCGGTTACCTTTGCATCGCGGAAATATCGTTCTACAGGGTAATCTTCAGTGTAGCCATAGCCGCCGAAAATTTGGACAGCCTCTATTGCGGTTTGGACAGCTGTGCGTGATGCAAATAGTTTCGCCATGGACGCTTCTGCTCCACACGGTAAACCTTTGGCACGTAAATCAGCAGCTTGATAGACTAATAATTTTGCTGATTCTACAGCAGTGGCCATATCCGCCAGCTTAAAGCCAACTCCTTGCTGTGCAACAATTGGTTTACCAAATTGAACGCGCTCTTTTGCATATGCGGTAGCTGCATCAAGAGCCGCTTCTGCAATCCCTAAAGCCTGTGCTGCAATTCCAATCCTTCCAACATCTAAATTAGCCATTGCAATTTTAAAGCCTTCTCCCTCTTTCCCAAGAAGGTTTTCGGCTGGTACACGGCAATTATCGAATGTGAGCTGAACTGTACGTGAGCCATGTAAGCCCATTTTATGTTCGTCTTTACCGATAATTAAGCCTGGTGTTCCCTTTTCAACTATAAACGCTGAAATGCCGCGTGTTTTTTCAGCAGGATTCGTCGATGCGAATACAATATACACATCAGCCTCTCCACCATTTGTAATAAATACTTTGGAGCCATTAATGACATATTCTTCGCCATCTCTCACTGCCTTTGATTGTAACGAGCCAGCATCCGAGCCAGCACTTGGTTCTGTTAAACAAAATGCTCCTAAATATTCACCTGTCGCAAGCTTTGGAACAAAGCGTTTCTTTTGCTCTTCATTGCCAAAATAAATAATTGGATTGGTGCCTACCGAAGTGTGAACGGATAATATAACGCCCATTACTGCACTCACCTTCGATAGTTCGTTAATAGCAATTATGTACGATGTAAAATCCATCGCAGCTCCGCCCAACTCTTCGGGCGTTGTGATCCCCATTAATCCAAGTTCACCCATTTGTGCAAGAAGCTCACGTGGAAACTCCCCTGCTTCCATACGCTCTACCCATGGTTCAATTTTTTCCTGTGCAAAATCGCGAACCATATCTCGCATCATTATTTGTTCATCCGTAAACTGTAAATGCATCTATATTGTCACCCCTCTAAGTTGTCCCGCAGCATTACATTTTCTTGAAATTGTCCCATCCCCATAGGATTATTCATAAACGTAAAAGCCTCTTCCTGATTTCTTCCCTAGCCAGCCCGCTGCCACATATTTACGAAGCAATGGACAAGGTCTGTACTTACTATCACCTAAGCCCTCATGTAAAATCTCCATAATGTAGAGACATGTATCAAGACCAATAAAGTCCGCCAGCGTTAATGGACCCATCGGATGATTCATACCAAGCTTCATAACATCATCGATTGCTTCCTTCGTTGCTACACCTTCATACAATGCATAAATCGCTTCGTTAATCATAGGAAGTAAAATACGATTTGAAATAAAGCCTGGGAAATCATTTACTTCCACTGGTGTTTTGGATACTTTTACTGTCATGTCTTCCACTGCTTTATATACTTCATCACTCGTTGCTAATCCTCGAATGATTTCCACTAGCTTCATAACAGGTACAGGATTCATAAAATGCATCCCGATTACTTGCTCTGGTCGATTAGTAACAGCTGCGATTTCTGTAATAGGAAGTGAAGATGTATTCGTAGCTAAAATGGCATGTGCTGGTGCAATTTGATCAATTTGCTTAAAAATAGATTGCTTCACTTCCATATTTTCTACAGCAGCCTCGATGATAATATCTACATCACTAGCATCTTGTAAATCTAGTGACATCACGATACGACCTAATATAGCAGCTTTCTCTTCTTCTGTTTTACGACCTTTTTCTACATCGCGTGATAAATTTTTCGTAATAACTCCTAGACCACGTTCGAAAAACTCTTGCTTCATATCATTCAATTTGACCTCATAGCCTGCCTGTGCACAAACTTGTGCAATGCCAGAGCCCATTTGCCCTGCACCAATGACCATTACCTTTTGGATACCCATCATTCATGTCCCCCTGTTTTCGGTACTTCAATCATAATCGCATCTCCTTGCCCACCACCTGAACAAATCGCTGCAATTCCGATACCACCGCCACGGCGCTTTAATTCCTGCGCAAGCGTTAAAATAATACGTGCTCCAGATGCACCAATTGGATGACCTAGCGCTACTGCTCCGCCATTCACATTGACCTTTTCAGCATCTAAATCAGCTAGTTGCGTGCTGGCTAACGCTACTGCCGCAAAGGCTTCATTGATTTCGATTAAGTCAATGTCTGTTAATGATTTCCCTGTCTTTTTCAGTAATTTGTTAATCACCAGACCAGGTGTTTGTGGGAAGTTCTCTGGCTCGATGGCAAGCTCTTCATGACCGATGATTATTGCTAGCGGCTCCCTGCCTTCACGTACTGCACGTTCCTCGCTCATAACTACTAGTGCACATGCACCATCATTTACCCCAGGTGCATTACCCGCTGTAATTGTTCCATCCTTATCAAAGGCTGGTCTAAGCTTTGCAAGTACCTCCAAGGATGTACCCGCTCTTGGTGCCTCATCTGTATCAACCAGAAGTGGCTCTCCCTTGCGTTGTGGGATTTCCACAGGCACGATTTCTTCAGCAAAATAACCTTTATCGATTGCTGACAGTGCGCGCTCATGACTGCGAACAGACCAAGCATCCTGCTCCTCGCGGCTTAATGAAAACTCTTTGGCTGTTGAATTACCGTAGCTTCCCATATGGGGTCTTGCCTTATCAAAAGCACATGTTAAGCCATCATATAGCATTCCATCCACCATTGTTGAATCACCCATACGTAACCCTGTTCGACCATTTTGTAGATAGTACGGTGCATTGGACATTGATTCCATACCACCAGCGATAATTACTTCTTCGTCCCCTAAACGAATAAGCTGATCCGCTAGTGTGACAGCACGCATCCCTGAAGCACAAACTTTGTTAATCGTTTCTGTTTTTACAGCTTTCGGTAAGTCTGCTTTAATCGCAGCCTGTCTAGAAGGAATTTGGCCCTGTCCCCCTTGTAAAACGGAGCCTAAAATCACTTCATTCACAGCATCTGGTGAAATATTCGACCTCTCTAATGCACCCCTTATAGCGATAGCACCTAAATCACTTGCACTTAAAGTTGAAAGTGAACCCCCAAACTTCCCAAATGCCGTTCTTGCTCCTGCTAAAATAACAGCTCTATTCAAGTAAAACACCCCTTTTGTTTTACGTACTCCGTGATTTATCAGAGCACCGTTGTTGACTGAACGCTCGCTCGGTTTTTCCCTATGAAAAATGGGAGTTCTAAGCTTCACTCCCATTTCCATTTAATCTTATTCTACAAAACAATTTTTTATTGTGCAATTTATATTTTTCAGATAACTAAAATATTTCTACAATAGCCATCATTTCTCTGCGTTAATTTCTACATTCTTGTCTTCTTCGACATTGTCTACAGAAGTCACTACCTCCTCAAGCATCTCATCTGCAGCTTCTTCAGCAGGATTTTCAACTACTTTCCCTTTTTCACCAAACACAGATCGCTCCAATAGTTCCGCAACGTCGAATGTTCCAATTGTATCCTCAACTTCTTTTGCCTTTGTACCATCCTCTAGCATTGTTAAGCAGTATGGACAGCCCGATGAAATAACAGATGCATTCGTTGCTAAAGCCTGCTCTGTACGTGCAACATTAATACGGTTACCAACATGTTCTTCCATCCACATTAAGCCACCACCCGCACCACAGCACATAGCCGTTTCGCGATTACGCTCCATTTCTACAAGTTTCACACCTGGAATACCTCGTAGTATCTCACGCGGTGCATCATAAACATCGTTATAACGACCTAAGTAACAAGAATCATGGAAGACAATTGTTTCATGAACTTCATAATTCAATGCAAGTCGATTTTCCTCAATTAGCTGATTCAATAGCTCTGTGTGATGATATACTTCACCCTTCCAGCCAAAGTCTTGATATTCATTTTTAAAGATATTGTAAGCATGAGGATCGATTGTCACAATTTTTTTCACATCGTTTTTCTCAAACTCATCAATATTCGCTGTCGCAAGCTCTTGGAATAAAAATTCATTTCCTAAACGACGAGGTGTATCTCCTGAATTTTTCTCTTTATTTCCTAAAATTGCAAATTTCACACCAGCCTCATTTAATAGACGACAGAAGGCTAAGGCAATTTTTTGTGAACGATTATCAAATGCACCCATTGAGCCTACCCATAATAAATATTCCATTTCCTCGCCAGATTTTTTCAGCTCTTTGACTGTTGGAATATTGATTGTTGGATCAAGGTCACGCCAATTTTCTTTTTCTTTACGGTTTAAGCCCCAGGGATTTCCTTGACGCTCGATATTTGTCATCGCTCGTTGTGCATCTGGATTTACTTTCCCTTCCGTCATTGTTAAATAACGACGAAGGTCAATAATTTTATCGACATGTTCATTCATAACTGGACATTGATCCTCACAGTTACGACAAGTCGTACATGCCCAAATTTCTTCTTCAGTAATCACTTCACCAATTAAAGATGGACTGTATATATCTTCAATTACGGCACCCTCGGCTCCAGCTGCCATTGCTAACTGATTCCCCTTTGTATTAGCAAAGAATTGATAAGGTACCCACGGCTTTTGCTTTGTCACCACTGCACCTGTAAATGTTAAATGGTCGCGAAGCTTCACAATTAAATCCATCGGTGATAGCATTTTACCTGTTCCTGTTGCAGGACACATATTTGTACAGCGCCCACATTCTACACAGGAATATAAATCTAGCATTTGCTTTTGCGTAAAGTCCTGAATTCGTCCAACCCCAATAGATGGCATCTCATCTTCACTTTCAGCATTTTCTCCAGCTTCCTCTAATGCTTCAAAGTCGATTGGTGTTAGCGTTCCTACACGATCTAGACGATTCATATAAACATTAAGTGGACTAACAATTAAGTGGAAGTGCTTGGATTGCGGTACATACACTAGGAATGTTAATAAAATTAATAAGTGTGCCCACCACATCACATAGAATATAGCTGCTGCTGCAGTTGCTGGTAGGAAACTAAAAATAGCAGCAATACTAGAAGCAACTGGTTCTGTATATGTTAAATCCTCACCATGCCAAATTAACCCCATACCATTAGCGATTAATGTTGATACCATTAAGCCACCAATGAATATTAATACAAGACCGTTTTTCCAGCCCCGTTTTAGACGTACTAGCTTTTCTACATAGCGGCGATAAAACGCCCAGACAACTGCTACTAAAATCATTAAGACCACAAGCTCTTGGAAGAACGTAAAGACACCATAGAAAATACCCAGCGGCAAATGTGATTCAGGTACTAATCCCTTCCAAATTAAATCAATGGCACCTAGCTGCACCATTAAAAATCCATAGAAGAACATCACGTGAATTAATCCACTCTTTGGATCTTTCAGAAGTTTATTTTGGCCAAATACATTGACCATAATATAACGAATTCGTTCTTTTACACTTTCATCAAACTCAACCTTTTTCCCCAATTGCACAAACTTATAGCGTGTTTTTAACAGATAGAAGAATAATCCTACTGCATAAAGCACAACCACGACTGTTAAAACAATGTTTGCAATTAATAATGGACTCATGGTTGGTCCCCCCTTTAGTTTGTCGTAATTTTCTCTCTTTGTGGTAAATTTGCTAGCTCATACGTAAATGTACATCATTATATTCCTATTCTAATAAATGAGTGAGCATTCAGTCAACATAAAACGGAAATATTTCTGATAATTTTATATTCTTACATTTTCCAAGAAAAAAAGCCACCCTGAATTTTATCAAAGTAGCCATTTCTCAATTTCTTTACAATAATTTTACCTTAATTTTTAAAAACATTACCGCTTCGAATATATTCAATATCAGAAACCTTCAGTCTAAAGTTCACAACTCGTGCAGCGGCAAATAAATAATCAGATAATCGATTTAAATACTTTTGAACAATTGTCGGTACATCCTCAATTTCCTTCATGAGGGTTACCATTTGGCGTTCTGCTCGACGTGCAACTGTACGGGCAATGTGTAAAGTTGCAGCGGCTGGAGCACCTCCTGGTAAAATAAAACGCTGTAAAGGCGGTGCTTCATCTGATAAAGCATCTATTCGTGATTCTAACACTTCAATCGGCTGCTCAGTAAGCTTATAATGACGCTCCTTCATAACATTTGCAAGGTCCCCTCCTGCATCAAAAAGCTCATGCTGGATCGCTTCTAAGTCAATAAGAACATCCTTAAAAAGCTCACGATCCAATTCACTCATTGCCTTACCAATAAATGAATTTAATTCATCAATAGCCCCGTAAGTTTCCACTCGTAAGCTATCCTTGTCAACGCGTCCACCAATAAGACTTGTTTTGCCTGTATCCCCTGTTTTCGTGTAAAGCTTCATCTCTCTCATCTCCTATCATCCATTTTTATAATTTTTAATGGCTTGCACAGTTGTCGCAAAAACACCTTTACCAATGATTTTTCCTACCTCTGTAATGGGCCCGCCATACAGCATTTCTTTCCCTTTTTGTGTAGCAGCAATCAGCAAACTATCTGTAGCAGTTCCTGTAGCAATAGTTCCACTAAGTTCATCGCGAATATCTTCTGACTGTAATGCCTTAGTTTTTGCCTCATTTGCAGTCATCATTGCTTGGAAAAAAGCTTCCTCTGATAGACTTCCATTGATAATAACCCATGTATTTATAGTACCAATATATGGTTCGATCTGTCGTTCATGTGCACGAGAAACATCCACAGCATTGCCCACACCAGCAGTAACCGCAACGAGCACACTGCCAAAGGATGCTGTATATTCATTAATTGCTACTAGCCTTGTTGGAACAGCTGTTAACATGACAACCGTACTCGTAGAAGAAAATTCCTCCCTTTGTAAAAATGCTGCAACCTCTCGCTTGACATCACTTATGACATAATCCCCTGGAATTGAGCGATTTAAGAGGCAATCATACCAGCCAATTCCTGGATTATGGACAGCAGAGGAAACTGTTTTTAAAGGAAAATCAGATTTTAACTGAATATAATATTCAGTAACCATAAAATTTTCTCTGTTAATATGTGCACGTTGCAGATGCTCACCCGATTCAGGCATCATCGTTATTTGTGGCTTTGGAATTTCAGGATGTGCATAGGTCGCTACCCTTGCCTGATAGACATCTTCAATTTGGGAAGCCATCAATACTTCATGGGGTACCCCAAAAGCACGCATCTGCCCCGATTCCATTAATAATAATTCATCACAATAAAGTGAAGCTAAGTTCATATCATGTAACACCATAATAACGGTTAATCCGCATTCTACTGCTTCTTTCCGCACCATATCTAAAATTTGCCGCTGATGTGCAATATCTAAATGATTGGTTGGTTCATCCAGCAATAATATTTCTGCTGTCTGCGCTAAAGCTTGAGCTACAAAAACTCGTTGCTGCTCACCACCGGATAAAAATTCCATGGGTGTGTGTTCGTAGCGTGTCACACCTGTTTGGGCCATTGCGTGTTGGACTGCTTGTTCATCATAATCTGACCAGCTGGAAAAGAAGCCTGATTGATGTGGATAGCGTCCAAGTGATACAGCCTCCCGTACACTGTTTGAGAAGGTATTCGCATGTAATTGTGGAAGAACAGCCATTTTTTTTGCCAGGGCACGAGCGTTGTATGAATTAATATTTTTGCCATCCACTTTTATAGTACCTGCCGTTGCTGGTAATATGCCGCTAATCACTTTTAACAGTGTGGATTTTCCGCTACCATTTGGACCTAATATTCCTAATATCTTCCCCTTTTCCACTGAAAAACTAATATCTTTGACGATCGGTACGTCATCATAGCCACCTGATAGATGTTCAACGACAATCATGCCCGTACCCCCTTGCTTCTTCGCTGCTTATAAAAAATATAGGAAAAAACAGGTGCCCCAATAAATGCAGTAATAACACCAATCGGTAGCTCCCTTGGCATAATAATTGTTCGTGCGATTAAGTCACAAATAATAAGCAATGTAGCGCCATTTAAAAATGATAATGGTAATAAATGACGATGGTCTGAGCCCCAAATCATCCTTGTCATATGTGGTACAACTAATCCAACGAAACCAATCGTTCCTGAAACAGCTACTGCTGCTCCTGTCAGCATGGATCCACCTACTAAAATTAAATACTTACTCCGCTTCACATTAACACCTAAGTGCTTTGCACGTTCTTCCCCATATAGCAGTACATTTAATTCCCTTCTTTGTGTCCAAAGCATTAATGAACCTACTATTACAAATGGGATAATCATTTGCACGAAAGGCCAGCCGCGCATGGATACTGAACCAAGCAGCCACCCTATCACTTGCCGCAGCTCCTCACCAGATAAGGCAATCATTAGAGAAATAAGTGAGCCTAAAAATGAGCTAAAGATGACCCCAGTTAAAATCAGCGTTTCCATTTTCAATGAACGATCTACTATTCTTGCAAAGCTCATGACTGCTACCATCGTTAACACTGCTCCAAGCATACTGAAGGTTGGCAATGCATAGAGTCCAACTACTGGAATTGATATGCCAAAAAATATTGTCATTACGGCTCCAACTGATGCACCTGAAGAAACACCTAATGTATAAGGGTCTGCTAAAGGGTTTTTTAACAAGCCCTGAAAAGCAGCTCCTGCAATGGCAAGTGACGCACCCACAAGCCCTGCTAGGAAAACTCGTGGCAGGCGTATTTTCCAAAAAATATTGGCAGCCGTTTCATCAGCTGCTTTATTCCACAATACCTCTAGCGGAATATGAACAGAGCCTATTGCTACGCCGCACCAGATGCTGATGATAAGAAGCGTTATGGCGGTTACATAGGCTGCAACTATTTTACTCACTCAAATGCCTCGGGGTAGATAGCTTTCGCTAATTCTTCAAGTCCCTCTCCTAAACGAGGTCCTTGACGACTTGTTGTACTCTCATCTACCTGAACAATGGCTTTATTTTTCACAGCATTAATTGTGTCAAAGCCAGCACGCTGTGGTAGCTTTGTTAAAATATCAGGTACATAATGATATGTCACCACGATGACATCTGGATTTTTTGCAATAATTTGTTCGGAACTGATTTCATACCAGCCTGCTGTATCTGCTGCAACATTTTCGGCATGAATCATATTTAATATTTCATTCATAAATGTATCTTTACCAGCTGTAAATATTTGTGGCTCATCAGATGCTTCTACAAAGACTTTCTTTGGCTTTACATCCTCGAGTTTTGCTAGAACCTCTTCTACTTTTGCCTTCATATCTTTAATAATTTTTTCGGCCTCAGGTAATTTCCCAGTTGCACGACCTAGTTGTTCAATTGTTGTATATGTCTCATTAAAGTCCTTCGCATCTTTTACAACAAAAACCTTTAAACCGGCAGATTCAAGCTGTTCAATGGCCCCTGCCGAAAGTGTCATACTCGATTCATGAGCAAACACAATATCTGGATTTAAGGCAATAATTTGCTCATTATTATATTCCATGCCGCCAACTTTTTGCTTTTCAGCTGCCTCTGCAGGATAATCATCATTATCGGTAACACCAATTATTTCATTGTTTAAGCCAAGAGCAAATAAAATCTCTGTGTTACTTGGAATAAGAGAGACTATTTTCTCAGGGGGTGCTTCCAGCGTAATATCCTTGCCAACAGCATCCGTTATCGTCATTGGGAATGTTGCTTTGTCTACCTGTGATGTTTCTTGCTGCTCAGAAGATGCGGGCTTTTCATTTTTTGCCCCTTCCCCACAGGCCACAAGTAAGCCAATTGCCAAAAATGCGGCCAATCCTAATTTCCAAAATTTCTTCATGTGAATCCTCCTAGTTTATCGGTGCCTATATTGTAACAACTTATTTTGCTGATGGATCGGTAATCGACAAACTTTGTAAGTTTATCGCCCACTTTTTCTAATCAAAACAAATACCCCTCATTCAAAGTGAGGGGTAATAGTGCACAAAAATACGCAAAATCCACCACCCTATCCTCGTAGGTTGAAAAGTGTTTCTATAAAGGCAGGTCTCCTGGCTTGTGCTACATACGTTTTTTCAAGCCTTCCCGAAAAACTTTCAGTGGCGTACATTGAAAAAACTAGCACATACAGTGGCGGGACCGCATCGGAATATCACCGATTTCCCTTTTCACTTTACATAAGTAAAGAACCTTTATAATATTCAGTTGATTTTATTATACATGAAAACAAAAGAAGTCGCCTACCAATCTAGACGACTTCCCCTTTATTAAATGATATCTGTAAAATACTGGACTGTTTTCATCGGTGCCCCTAGTTCTCTTAATGCCCATGTATGCTCTAAATAAATATCTGCCAGCTTTTCATATTTCCCCCCGAATCTGTGTGCCCATTCAACTGCTACAACACTTTCATACATATGCGCCATTTTTTCTGCTACCGCTTTTGCCTCAAATGTTTTCGTTGCTTCATCCAAAGAGCTAAATGTATGCAATGTCGATTTCAAATGCACTAATTGTTCCATTACTAATTGGACTAGAGGGCTGTCAGCTAACTTAGCTAAGCGCTCCTCCATAACACGTACAAACAACTCATGGGCTTGGAATTTATCTACTAAACGAATCAGCTCCAATGCCAGTATATTGGCAGTTCCTTCCCACACCGTAAGCACCTGTGCATCTCTTAGTAAGCGAGGTGTTACAAAGTCTTCAATATAGCCATTTCCACCATGTAATTCAATCACTTCACTCGCATATTTCACCGCTTGCTCGGCTGTTTCCTTTTTCATAATGGCAATATTTAAACGATTCATGATCATATCCTCATGATTGCCCTGACCACTTGTCACTTTATCATATAGCTGAATAAGATCAAAAACTGTTGTTACTTCTACATGAAGCTTTGCCGCTAATTTTCCTAGTGTATCCTGAATCATTGGGTATTGCGTTAAAGGCTTACCAAAGGCATAACGATTTGTCACATAATGCTTTGCCTCTAAAAAGCCGCGTCGCATAATACCTATAGAAGCTACAGCATTGCAAATTCTTGATAGATTAAGTGCCTCTAGCATATAATAAATCCCTTTATTGGGCTCACCTACAATATAGCCAAGTGCACCCTCAAATTCTACTTCACCAGAGGGTACTGCCTTCACACCGAGCTTATCCTTTAAACGGCGAATACGAAGATTATTCACAGTACCATCCTCCGCTCGCCAAGGAACTGCAAATAATGTTAGCCCTTTAGAGCCGGTAGAAGCCCCCTCGAGTCGAGCCAATACCATCGCTACACCGCACATTCCTACATTGGATGCAAAATATTTTTCACCATATAAACGGAACTGCTCACCTTCCTGTCTTGCCTCTACAACATTTGCCCCAACATCCGAGCCACCTTGTCGTTCTGTTAAAAAGGTTGCCCCCTCATAGAGCTCAGTATCCCCAGTTGCGCAAACATGTGGTAAAAAGCGTTCCTTCACCTCATCATTCGCATAATGATCAAGTAAATAAGCTGTTGCCATTGTTAATGTAACAGGACAATAAAAGCCTGGCTCAGCATGGGATAGTAAATATCCTTGTGCAAAGCTATATACATAGTTACCCCTTCTTCCTAGCTGTGGAATATTCTTGTGCACAAAGCCTACAATCCCGGTATTGTACGTCTCTTCAATCGTTTTTTTATAGCCATCATTGACCCAAATCTCTGATACCTCTTCACCATAGGAATTATAACGTTGTAATCGAGGCTCGCCCTCTCTATCCGTATGCTTCGCTCTTCTATCAATATCTCCAGCACAAAGCTCTCCAAAATCTGTTAGCTCTCGCGTTGCGTATTCCGCAAACTCTTTATCGAGCATCATTTCTAAAATACGATGGAGAGTATCATTGTCTTTAAAAAAATTCGTTGTCTTCACTTCTTCCTGATGTAGTACCTTCATAATTATCTCACCTCTTGTCCCTTCAAGGATTGCTTTAATATTTTGCCTGATGCATTCCGCGGAAGCGCTTCCACTTGCTCGAAAATCCGTGGAATTTTAAATTTAGCAAGATGCTGTTCTAAATAATGTTGAAGAGCTTTGTCATCAATTTCCGTTTTGGCAGCATAAACAGCCTTTACCGTTTCACCCCACTGTGGATGTGGTACACCGATAACAGCTACCTCAAAAATCCCTTCAAAGCTTACAATACAATCTTCAATTTCCTTTGGATAAATATTGACACCACCAGAAATGATCACATCCTTCTTGCGATCAACAATCCATATATACCCATCTTCATCCACACGAGCTAAATCACCTGTTTTTAACCAACCATTTATAAATACAGCCTTCGTCGCAATATCGTCCTTATAGTAGCCTAGCATATTGCCCTCTCCAAATAGCACAATTTCACCTACCTCACCAGCACGTACATCCTCTCCATCATCGTTAATAATACGTAGCTCCGTTCCAAGAGGTGCACGCTGACCAATACTTCCTGCCTTTGTCTTATGTTCCTCACCAAACAATAATGAGCCACTTGGACCAGCCTCCGTTAATCCATAAACACATGTAAAATGATCTGTGCAGAAAGCTTTTTGTATAAAACCGATTTCATTCTGTGATAATGGTGCGCCACCATATACCCACCACTTCATGGAGGATAAATCAGCGGTTTGCAATCTCGGCATTTGAGCAGTTAACAAATAGGCAACTGGTGCGCCAAAGAAATGAGTTGTCTTCTCCTGCTCAATCGAATCCAAAAACAAATCAGGTGTAAATGTTGGGGTTAATACATGTGTTGAACCGACAAGAATTCCTGCCATTAAAAATAAATGTAAGGGAGCTGAATGCGTTAACGGCATCATCAGAAGAATACGGCTTTCAGGCTTTACCTCCATCTCGACTGCAATCATTTGTGCTACAGTTAAAATATTACGATAGCTAAATAACACGCCTTTTGGTTTTCCAGTTGTCCCTGAAGTATATAAAATCGTTGAAGCGTCATCCTCTTTGAGCTGACAATCAATTATTTGAGAGGTCGCACTTTGAATTATTGTCTCAAAGCTTAACCAACCAGCCTTCTCTTGACCCGTTTTAATTTTCAATGAAATAACCGATATATTTTCGACCACTTTAAAAATAGCTTCATGTACAAGAAATGCTGTAGCCTCTGCATGCTGTGCCACATACTCTACCTCTTGTAAGGTAAATTTCGCATTGACCGGTACAACAATTGCCCCAATGCGTTGAATCGCAAAATAGCCAACAACAAACTCTACAACATTTGGCATAAAAATGATGACCTTATCTCCTTGCTGCACACCCCTTTCAAGCAAAGCATGACTAAGCCTCGTCACCTGCTCATCTAAATCGCGATAGGTCACACGTCGGTCATGACAAATCACTGCTTCAGTTGATGGATACTTTCGGGCATTCCGTGCTAATAAATTTGAACTATTCATCGTGCATCTCTCCCTTTAAAATCGCTAATTTTTCACTAAACATGTCATGCAATTGCTGTAACTCCATCTTCATTTGTGCAAGCTCTGTTATTTTACTATCAATCTCTTGAATTTTTTGTTCCCCATATTCGACCGTTCGCTCTAATTGTTGAATTCCTGTGCGATCAAAATCAAATAGCAGAACCATCTCCTTAATCTCCTCAAGTGAAAATCCATAACGCTTTCCTCGAAAAATAAGCTTAAGCTTGGCTAACTCTTTTTTTGAAAAGGTTCGCTGATTAGTAGATGAACGACTAGGATGAAGAAGCCCAAGCTCCTCATAATAGCGTATGGTTCGTGTAGAGACATTAAACTCCTTCGCCACTTCTTGAATCGTCTTCATCTTCTCCCCCCTCACAATTTCCACCAGTATATCATTGACGTTAACGTAAACTTCAACGAAATTTTCGAAATTAACAGAAAAAACAATGCTCAAAGCAGTTGAATAAAACTATTTCTAAGTTCTATCCACCAGTTTGCCGCTTCTATCCTCCAGTTTCTATTTTCTATCCATCACTTTGACCCTTCCATCCATCATTTCACATTTCCTATCCACCCAAGCCACAAAAATACCCCCAGCACAATTTCGTGCTAGGGGCTAAAAACTTGATTACATTTTTTCTGGAGCTGATACACCGATTAAGCGTAATGCATTTGCAATTGTTGTACGCACAGCAGTAATAAGGGCTAAACGCGCTTCTGTTAGCTCTTTATTCGAAGCATCTAACACTTTTTCAGCGTTATAGAAGCTGTGGAATGTAGCTGCTGTTTCTTGAATATAGTTTGCGATACGATGTGGTGTACGATGCTTCGCAGCTTCAGCTACCACTTGCGGGAAATCGCCTACTTTTTTCAATAAATCAATCTCTTTTTCAGCTGTTAACAGCGTTAAATTATCTGTTGTTGCAGCGAAGCCCTGCTCATTGGCTGAACGTAAAATCGATGAAATACGTGCATGCGCGTATTGTGCATAGTACACTGGGTTTTCATTTGATTGAGAAACAGCAAGGTCAAGGTCAAAGTCCATATGAGAATCGCCTGCAGTTTTTACGAAGAAATAACGGACTGCATCTAAGCCAACCTCTTCAACTAGTTCACGCATTGTCACAGCGTTCCCTGTACGTTTTGACATTTTAAATTTCTCGCCATTTTTATAAAGCTGAACCATCTGGATAACTTCAACCTCAAGTGTATCACGGTCATAGCCAAGTGCTTGAATCGCTGCTTTCATACGCGGAATATAGCCGTGGTGGTCAGCACCCCAAATATTGATCAATTTATCGAAGCCACGAACAATTTTGTCCTCATGGTAGGCGATATCTGGCGTTAAATATGTGAACGAACCATCATTTTTAATTAATACACGGTTTTTATCGTCTCCAAATGTTGTAGAGCTGAACCATGTAGCGCCATCTTCTTCAAATACATGACCATTAGCCTTTAATTTATCTAACGCTACTTCAATCTTACCGTTTTCATATAGTGAAGTTTCAGAATACCAAACATCAAAGTTTACACGGAAGTTGGCAAGGTCTTTTTTTAATTTATCTAATTCTAACGCTAAACCATGCTGGCGGAAGAAGGCAAATCTTTCTTCATCCGTTTTGGATAAAATAGTATCACCATACTCACCAGCTAGTTTACCAGCAATATCAATAATATCTGCACCATGGTAGCCATCCTCAGGCATCTCAGCATCTAGACCTAAAGCTTGCTTATAACGGGCTTCTAGTGAATAGGCTAAATTATTAATTTGGTTACCTGCATCATTAATATAATACTCACGAGATACGTAATAGCCAGCCATATCTAACACATTACATAATGAGTCTCCTACAGAAGCTCCACGTGCATGCCCTAAGTGAAGATCACCCGTTGGATTTGCAGATACAAACTCAACTTGGATCTTTTCTCCAGCACCAGCATTTGAACGACCATAATCAGCCCCCTGCGAAAGCACTGCCTTCACAACATCTGTTAAGAAATCCTTACGCACTGTGATATTAATAAAGCCAGGACCAGCAATATCAATTTTCTCAATATCTGTCCCTGAAGTTTCAAGATTTTCTAAAATGGCTTCAGCAATCCCACGAGGAGGTTTTTTTGCTAATTTTGTTAATTGCATTGCAATATTTGTTGCATAATCCCCATTTGTCTTATCCTTTGGTGTTTCAAGGTGAATATTTAATTCTGTGCCAGCATCGACTAAGCCAGCTTTTTCAACAGCTTGCGCAATTGCCGTCTTAATGGCCTGTTGTACTTGTTCTACTGCGTTCATCATTGTACCTCCGTAAATGTAATATCTAATGTATAGTTGCCAACGGATTGCCCACCCATTAGTAAATCATACTGTACATGGAAATCTCCGTTAATTACCTGTTTTGAAAACATCATTTTTTTCGTATGGATGACAAGTGGCATTGAACCAAATTCACTATCATAATGGCCCTTCTGTTGTTCCATTATGTTAAGTGGAAGTCGCATATTTACTGCTCCTGATCGCATAATAAGCGCCTGCTCATTGCCTAGTTTCATTGTAGTGCGGATAATTTTATCCTCTAGCACTTCTTCATATTTTAAATACAAGCTTCCTGTCTTCTCCAGTAGCTGTCCTGTCAGCCACATTTCCTGACTTTCGGATTCTCCATCAATCGGACGAATCGTCGAAATGAGCTTAATGTTCACCTGCGATTTTGCCTCATTCGCCATTATGGATGCTCCCCTATATTGTTTTTCCTATAACCTTTTTATTATAGGATGAATCCTCATGTTTTTTCAAGATAGAAGTCAAGTGTATCCAAGCAATATTCCCATCTCCATAAATTACCTATATATTACAATTCAATTCATGCTGCAAAACATAAGGTAGTTCATCTTAAAATGAGAAACTAAAAAAAGCATCTGCTCAAATTAATGAGTAAACGCTTTTGATGTTATTCGTAATAAAAATCTAAGGTGTCCTCCCCTTTTGTTAAAGCTGTTTTCTAAAATATTGTTGCTGTTAAAACATAAAAACAGAGTTAATCTACAAAATGTGTAGAATCAACTCTGTTTTTATGTTTGGTATTTCGTAAATCGAATAAAGACCCCGATATTTCAATAACTGCAATCTTATAACATCTTGTTTATGATTGAATTTTATTTTGATTTTATATTCATCCTCTTTATGGTTTCCATTATTAACAGTACCAACTAAAAATGAAATAACGCTCTTGTTAATTTTTGGTACCACGTCTCCAATATTCCCTGTAATTAACCCATCTCTACCTTCAAACTTAATGTCAATATTATGTAAATCCCCATGCGATAGTTCTAGATCTTTCAATTCGATTTCAACCCAATTTACTTTTTTTCACCATACAATTCAGGAATGTAAATATATTTTACATTCCAATGTTCTCCCTCTCCATAGAAGATAACCTCATCTGTTATATCAGTTTGTTTGGTTGATGAACAAGCTGTCAAACTAAGTATAAGAAAAATACCAAACAACACTCTTAGTTTCATTTTGGAGGGTATTAGAGATATACGAAGTTCTACAAACTGACTGTATTTTTTAGTTTAAGAACCTTTTTATATTTTATATAGCAAGCTATTCTCCAGGGAATTAAATAACAAATAACAAGTAAGAAAATTAGCATATTGAGTGTACCTGGTTCGATAGTAGAAATATGTTGTCGAAAATAATAACGTAAAGCAATCATAATGGCGAAAGTAATTATAAAAGCAGGACTTTTCTTAGCATAAATTAAACCATCATTTCGTATTTCATAATCTGACCATAAAATAAGAGGAATAGAAAAACCCACTCCTAAAAAAATTGCTAAAGATAAATGAAGGTATGTGACGTGCCCAGAAGCGTTTAGAAAAAATGATAATCCAGGTGTTAAAAATAGAAGAGGAAGAATTATTCGGCCTCCTTTCCCTTTGGTTGGTTTGTACATAGAACGGATTCTACGAATTAAAATGAACAATCCAATAATTATAAACATAGATGTAGCTGGTATTGCAGTTTGCATAAAAGCCTCCCTGAATCATTATTGCATAAATTTAAACAAAAACCCTATTTTTCCTTATACAACTAACTGCCCCGTTCGTATAGCAACAATCTTTTCGAAAACAGCCTTTGTTAAACACCAATCTCAGGATTTCCATTGTTTAATTTCATAGATTCTGTTGTTTCTCTCTTAGAAAATAATGCTCGCCAGAAATAAATTGCTAGACCAATTAACAATAAGCAATGAAAGACATAAATAGAAACAGAAAGAACATTCGGCTCACTATCGGTCAAGAATGCAAAAAGATCATGCGTAGCGTGCCAGATAATCGGGAAAATAATACTTTTTGTCTTTGCAACAATTTCTGCACAAACTAACCCAAAGAGGAATGCAAAAATAATTTGTAGCAATGTCATTAAAAAATCCTGTCCGGAAGCTAAATTTACAAGATGTCCAATGCCAAATAAAATTGAGGAACCTAGAATAGCCGTTTTAAGCCCTTTCTCTGATAAATATTTGAAAATCAGGCCTCGGAAAATAAGCTCTTCACAAAAACCAACTGCAATAACAAATAGAAACAAAATAAATACATATTGCGCAGAAAAACCATCATTATCTGTAAGACCATTTAAGAATGCAACCAGCTCAAAAGCAACGATAACAGCTATCCATGCCTCTGCTTTAAACTTTCTAAATCCGAAATCTCGGAAAGGGAATTTACTTTTTTTCATGATCCAAAGAGTAACTAGAACACCACCTGCAAAGGCAATAAATTGAATCAAACATATAGAACTTAAGTTACTTATATTTTTTACAGATATAATTACACCAGCTATGGTAGGAAAAACAAGTGCAAGCAAAGTAAACTGTATGGATAAAAGAATAGGTGAATTTTTCATTTCATTTATTCTCTCCATCGAACAATTTTTGTTTAACACCTTCATAAACGTCTTTTAAAATACTTTCAATTTCCGAGCTATTTAAATCGCAGGTATTCGTTGCACACATTGTCGCAATACCATGCGTTGTTAACCAGATATCTATAAATAAAGATTTTGCAGAGGTTTGTGTTAATCCTGTTAATTTGGAAATCAGTGCTATTATTCCTTGGTTTTCTAGGTTATTTACCAAATCCGAAAAGCTTGAGATCTTATATTTATTGGATAGGAATAACAGCTCAAATAACTTTTTTTCTTCGCGAGCAAAGTTAATATAAGCTAACCCCATTCCTAAAAAAGAACTTTCTTGCAAACCCTGAGCCATTCTTTCATTATAAAGATTTCCAGCCCTTTCATAGATTGCATACTTTAAATCGTCCATACTCGAGAATAATCGAAATATAGGCTTTGTCGAACAGCCTAACTCTTTTGCTAAATCCCTTGCATTTACACTATCAATGCCACTCTTTCTAACCATTTCAAAAGCACAATCCATTAAAATTTCCTCTGTAAATCGCTCTTTTGGTGCCAAAAATATTTTCCTCCCCCGATAGGTAACATTAGTTACCTATAATATAACAGTATTTTCCTATCAATGTCAATACGGCATTCAAAAAAATTCCAAAGTAATGAACAAGCTCACTTTGCAAATTGCTATTGCGACTAATTTGTTAGCCAACTTTTAAAAGCAAGTGGGGCTAAAAGTAAGCTATTACACCTCCCTACTTTTAGCCCCACATTATAAAATAAATTGTTTTACAATCCTAAAATCATTTCCCTTAGCTATTTGTTACATTTTCGACTGATATTTCACTTTCTCAGCATCGGCTATTTAAATCATCGAAAATGACTTTGTTATTATTTTTCTCATTGCTTTCTTGTTTAATTTGATCAATTCTCTTTTTTCCCCATTCATACATCATCTCAACGATCGGTAATAACGCCATCCCTAGTTCAGTCATGGAATATTCGACTTTTGGAGGAACTTCTGGAAATACTTCTCGATGAACAATTTCATCTTCCATCAGTTCACGTAATTGGTTTGTTAATATTTTATGAGATATTTTCGGAAAAAGTCTTTGAAGCTCACTGAAGCGATGAGGTCCTTCTACACCTAAATGCCACAAAATAACAACTTTCCATTTACCACTAATAATTGATAAGGTAAGTTCTTTTTCACAATGGTAATCGTTATTTAATATTCTCTCTTTTATCTCTTCTCTTAATTTATCTGACATAGAGCTAACTCCCTTTTCATATAAGTAACTTTTAGTAACCTCCGCACCAAAAAGTGCACTCTTCCCTATATATAAAACCGTAGTAAAATAAGGATAGTCTTAAAGACAAATCTTAATCTATTTTTTTGTCTAAATAAAATTATTTCAACCGAAGGAGCGATAAACATGCAAACAATCATAGGAAAAGTGGCGTTAATTACAGGAGCTGGACGTGGAATCGGACGTGCAACAGCAGTAGCTTTTGCACAAGAAGGTATTCACGTAGGTCTTGTTGGACGTACTCTTGAAAATTTACAACAAGTAGCGGAGGAACTTAAACAGTATGATGTGAAGGTAGCAATCGCCGCGGCCAATGTAGCGGATTTGGACTCTATCACCGCAGCCGTTGAATCTATTCGCGGAGAGCTTGGCGCCATCGACATTTTAATAAACAACGCCGGTATTTCAAAATTCGGTAACTTCATGGACCTAACACCTGAAGAATGGACAAATATTATCGATGTTAACGTAAAAGGTGTATACTACACAACACGCGCTGTATTACCAGAAATGTTAGAGCGCAATACAGGCGACATCATTAATATCTCATCAACAGCAGGTCAAAAAGGTGCTCCGATTACAAGCGCATACTCGGCTTCAAAAGCTGCGGTTATCGGACTAAGTGAATCATTAATGCTTGAAGTGCGTAAGAAAAACATTCGTGTTACAACATTAACGCCAAGTACAGTTGCTACGGATATGGCGGTTGAGCTTAACTTAACAGACGGTAATCCAGAAAAAGTGATGCAAGCAGAAGATTTAGCAGATTTAATGGTTGCACAGCTAAAACTTCATCCACGTGTTGTATTAAAACATGCTGGACTTTGGTCGACGAACCCTTAATAGAACTTTACAAAATATCGAAACGCTGTCCAATGTATAGGATAGCGTCTTCCTTTTTGAATAATAAAGTATCTATCAGATGAACTTGCAAAAGCTTGAAAAGAGCATTTCCGAGCTTCCTCCCCTCCTAAGATAGAATAAAGCGAAAAAGTGGGGCTAGCTCATAGCTAACCCCCACTCAAACCGCTTCATATCAGCATTTACAAAGACCTGCTTATTTTACCCAGCCTAAAATCATTTCTCTTAATAATTTACTTGCTGTGTTTGCCGTCATTTCTGATGAATCGTAGATAGGTGCCACTTCCACAAGGTCAAAGCCAACTACATTCACACCACTTGCTGCAATTGCATGAATTGATGCTAGTAATTCTTTTGATGTAATACCTCCGCAATCTACAGTGCCAGTGCCTGGTGCATGTGCTGGATCTAGAACATCAATATCAATCGTTACGTAAACATTACGTTTTTCTAAAGAAGGTAATACCCCTTTTAATGGCTCTAGCACTTCAAATTTTGAAATATGCATACCATTTTCTTTTGCCCATTCAAACTCTTCCTTCATGCCAGAACGAATACCAAATGAATAGACATTTTTTGGACCAATATGCTCAGCAATTTTACGAATTGGTGTTGAGTGAGAAAGTGGCTCTCCCTCATACTCTACACGTAAATCTGTGTGCGCATCGAAATGGATAATAGCTAGGTCATCATATTTTGCAGAAATAGCCTTCATTACTGGCCAGGACACTAAATGTTCCCCACCCATGCCGACTGGTATCTTACCGTCTGCTAACAACTTTTCAATAAACTTTTCAATTTCGTCTAATGAGCGCTGTGCATTGCCAAATGGAAGCGGAATATCACCTGCATCAAAATATTTTACCTCATCTAGCTCACGATCTAAATATGGGCTGTATTCCTCTAGACCAATTGATACTTCACGAATACGCTGTGGACCAAAACGTGATCCTGGACGATAACTAACTGTCCAATCCATCGGCATCCCATAAATGACTGCCTGCGCATCCTCATAGGTAGGATGACTTTTTATAAAAACATTTCCTGAATAAGCCTCATCAAATCTCATTTACTTGCCCTCCACTATTATTAGATATTATCTTTATTCATTCATTTTTATCTTCATTCAGAAACTTTTTATGGGTATCCAAACACCAACGGAATGAAGATAAGCCTCTAGGATCAACATCGTGTTAGATCTAAACACAATTCAAAATCCGAAACTTTGTTTATCTGCGTGACACTACAATTACATCAAGGCGAAATTGATTTGTCATTGCTCTTAAAGGGCTTACAGGATTGTAATGAAACCTCTATCCCGCAATCCTCGTATACATTATTGGAACATCTAGCAAAATTCGATTAAAATCTACAAGATGTCGAATGCTAGCATTTCAAACAGTACAAAAAAAGTATAGATGTTTTTGAATAAAGTGCAATAGTTTTTACCTAGAATTTCGATTAAAGATAAATGATCAGACACATACTATGGCTAAGTGTGAGAAAACGAGGTGAAGTCGGATGAAGAGAAAAAGCTATCAACGTAAACAAAAACGTGCGAAGCGTACACGTAAAACATTGACCCTTTTTATCGCCTTTACATCTGCAATTGTAGTAGCATTCGTAGCTCTACGCGTTTATGTGCAAGTGGCTGGAGCTCCCCCTTTAACCGTACCAAAGGCCTCTATTTTCTTAGATGAAAATGAGAACCAAATTGGGGATCACTTTACCAATGAACGACGTTACTGGGTTAGTCTTGATGAAATGTCACCGTACTTAAAAAAAGCAGTTGTTTCTGTTGAGGATAAAGATTTTTATGAGCATAGCGGTTTTGATTTTTCACGTATCGCTGGTGCTGTGTTAATCGATCTTAAAGCTGGGAGTAAGGTTCAAGGAGCAAGTACAATTACACAACAATATGCTCGAAATCTATATCTTTCACATGAAAAGTCTTGGACACGAAAATTAAATGAGGCACTGTATGCTTATAGATTAGAAGTTTTTTATGATAAGGATGAAATATTAGAGGGCTACTTAAATACTGTCTATTACGGACATGGTATGTATGGTGTAGAAGCAGCAAGTCGATTTTATTTTGGTAAATCTGCAAGTGATTTAACATTAGCAGAGGCAGCAATGTTAACAGGCGTACCGAAAGGACCAAGTATCTATTCTCCTATTGCTAATATAGAAAAAGCTACAAATCGCCAGCATGTTATTTTAAAACTAATGGCTGATCAAGGCGCTATTACACAAGATGAAAAAACACGTGCAGAAAGTGAACAGCTTGTTCTAAAAAATGATAGCTGGGTAGCAACAAAATCTGTCGCACCATATTTTCTTGATGTAGCATGGCAAGAGGCTAGTGAAATTCTGAAATCAAAAAATCTCGATATTAGCGAAGGTGGCTGGACGATTCAAACAACTTTGGACCCTGGACATCAAAAGGCCGCAGAGGAAGCTGTAGCTAAAAATCTGCCAGCAAATGATCTGCAAGCCTCATTTGTCAGCATGGAGTCTAAAACTGGAGCTGTTACGGCACTTGTTGGAGGTCGTGACTATGCGACAAGCTCATTTAACAGGGTTACACAGGCAAAACGTCAGCCAGGCTCAACTATTAAACCTATTTTATATGCAGCTGCTTTAGAGAATGGCTATAACCCATTAACGTTTTTGGATGTTGGTGAGACGACCTTCACTTATGATAATGGACGAGCAACCTATGCTCCAAAAAATGTAAATGGTGAGTTTGCAACACATGATATGACTATGGCCCAGGCTATCGCAATCTCTGATAATATTTATGCTGTGAAAACATTAGAGGAAATAGGGTTTAAAACATTTCACGATATGGCTGGCCGCTTCAACGTTAACATCGGTGCAAAGGACAATTTATCGATTGCACTCGGAACAGTTGAAACAACTTTATATGAGATGACAAATGCCTATAATGTTCTGGCATCACAGGGGCAAAAAACTTTACCAACTACTATTATTTCAATTAAAAATGCTCATGGTGACATCATCTATGAAAATAAAGAGGTAAGTGCTAAAGCTGAAACAGTACTCTCAAAGGAAAATACGTATATTTTAACAGAAATGATGACAGGTATTTTTGATCCTGTATTTAGTGACTACTCTCCTGCTACTGGGATAAGTATTCGCTCTCGTATGACACATACGTATGCTGCAAAATCAGGCTCTACAAATAGCGATCAATGGCTCATTGGATTTACCCCTAGCTTAACTGCTGGTGTGTGGAATGGCTACGATCAGGGCAAAAATTTAACGGCAAAAGAAGATACTGCTGCTACAAAGAAAATATGGATTGATTTTATGGAGACTGTTAATAAAGGTACAAAGAACGAAGATTTCGTAAAACCTAAAAACGTTAAAGGTGTTGTAGTTGATATTGAGACTGGCAAGCTTGCAACTGATGCATGTCCTAAACAGCGTCTTGTATATTTGGATGCAAAGGATGTGCCAACTGAAAAATGCACAAATTTTGATATTCTCGATACTGACACATGGGGAGAATTCTGGAATATGCTCCCGTTCTCTATTTTTAAAAATTAGCGGAGCATCGGGAACCTTCCATGTCCCTAGACGTTCTAATTCAATGAAGGCTCTCGACAAAGAAATATAGACATATACGAAAAAGAAAAGCTTTCTCTTCCCCGGAGACGTGTCCGTGGGAACAGAAAGCTTTTCTTATTTATGGTTCGCGAAATGGATGAGCATCATGGGGCATTTGGCTTGGGTTTGGGTTGTTCAAATGCCACATAGCGCTCATCACTATTCGCAGAACCAAGTGTCCTAGCTTACTAAAATGTAAGCTCTGCATCAAGTTTACTTTGTTTCAAACCTACTTTCAACCTTATATCGAAAGCGATTGCAAAATGTCACAGATTGTTCAATCATTGTAGGTCTATTATGCAAATAAGTCTTGACGCAATTGCTCCTCACTGCGTGCCCAAAGGTCCGGATTCAGCCCTTCTAGGAAGGAAGCTAACACTTTTTTGGAAGGTGCATCCATATGATTTACAATAATATGGCGCTTCATGGATTTATCCATTTTATTAACATGATCAGCTAAAATTTTATAGCCGCGACGTTTTTCTCGGTTAATCACCATTTCACATGCAGTTACACCTGCATAGTAAGGTCCATCCTCTTTATGATCAATCGTCACCCATACTAGCCAATAAGGTTTACCACCTTCGGAATCAGCACGATTTGTCGTAAATTTAATGCCTCGTTCCACATCACTCCGTGCATGCATAGCCCCGATTTCAACGGATGCTTTCCCCTCTTCTATGTCAAGAATGACTGGCGATACGTTTTCTAGCGAAAGCGAGCCAATGCCAAATCCTTTATGTCCGTCTGTTGGATCATTTTTGATAATTGTAAAACCCATTTTTTGTTTTGCTTTTTCTTCATTTGCCATACTTTAAAACCCTCCATTCTGCTATTATAAAGTAAAGCATATTATGCGCATGGATGTCACAGTGAAAGCAACATTAATACAGCGCAAATGCCTAAATTTAAGTAAGAAGTTATTACTTTCTTATAACCTAACTATACAACATTATTCTATAAAGGAGGCAATATTATGCCATACGTAACAGTGAAAATGCTAGAAGGCCGCACAGAGGAGCAAAAGCGCGCCCTAGTAAAAGAAGTAACAGAAGCTGTTTCTCGTACAGTAAACGCGCCAGCAGAAAACGTAACTGTTTTTATCGAAGAAATGTCTAAAAACCATTACGGCGTTGCAGGCATTCGTTTCAGCGATAAATAAAAAAGTATGATGGGTAGAGCAGCCTAGCGCTCTACCCATTTTTAAAATGAGCATAAGAAGCTGGAGCAAAACCCTCTATTTCAAGACAAGGATGTGATCTATGAAATGAATAAACTGAAACTAACATTACTCATCTCTATGCTCATCGTTGGCCTTTTACTTATTTTTATCAACCCCATTCAAAATGCAATCATTGCCCATTTAAGCCATCAATTGAATACTACTGAAATTAGTGCAGAAGAGATTGAAAAGAACAATCAGGTTGATGTAGATTATATATTTGAGGATGTACAATCGCTGTCCATAGCAGAAGTGTTAAAGGCTCAAACAATGGCAAATAAAATGCCTGTTATCGGTAGTATTGCTGTACCAAGTGTGGATATGCAGCTTCCTATCGTTAAAGGAGTTGGAAATGTTGCCCTAGCCGTAGGAGCAGGTACCATGAAGCCAAATCAAAGCCTTGGGCAAGGAAACTACGCCCTAGCAGGACATTATTTCGAAGAAAAGGATATTTTATTCAGTCCACTTTATAAAGCAAGCATAGGGGATTCAGTCTATATAACGGATTTAACCAATATTTACGAATACCAATTAACAACAAAGAAGGTCATTGCTGCAACAGATGTTTATGTAATTAATGATATCCCGAATAAAACCGTTTTAACACTCATTACATGCGCTGATAATGGAACAAAGCGCCTTGCTATACAAGCTGATTTTGTTCAGCAATATCCTTTTGATGAAGCACCTGAAAAGCTATCAGAGGCATTTTAAAAATTGACGAAGCCCCCAAGATTAAATGTCTCGGGGGCTTCTTTTAAATAATTATTTGATATCAGCGTTGCGGCGACGTAAGAAGAATAATGCACCAAGAATAAGTGCTACACCAATCAGTGTAAGTGCAGTTTGATCTGCACCATCCGTCTGTGGTAGTTTACCTTGTGCTTTTAATTGATCTTCTAGTCGTTTTGCATCCGTTTTAATTTTGTTAATATCAAGAGATTCTGCAACATCTTCCTGTTCCTCTTTTGTTAATAGACTATATTTATTGAGGAAATCCTTATACGCATCTAGCGTGTCTTTTGTTGCTTTAGTTGGATTATATGGCGGTAAATTTTTCCCTTGATCAATGACATTTTGAACAGAAGGTTTAGATGCTTCTGTTTTTCCAGGAGTCGCTGAATTATTTGAATTTGTTGGTTCACCTGGCTTACCTGGGTTTGTTGTTGGATTCGTCGGTTCACCCGGTTTGCCTGGGTTTGTTGTTGGATCCGTCGGTTCACCTGGTTTACCTGGGTTTGTTGTTGGATCTGTTGGTTCACCCGGTTTGCCTGGGTTTGTTGTTGGATCCGTTGGTTCACCCGGTTTGCCTGGGTTTGTTGTTGGATCCGTTGGTTCACCCGGTTTACCTGGGTTTGTTGTTGGATCTGTTGGTTCACCCGGTTTGCCTGGGTTTGTTGTTGGATCCTTTGGTTCACCCGGTTTGCCTGGGTTTGTTGTTGGATCTGTTGGTTCACCCGGTTTACCTGGGTTCGGTGTTGGATCAACTGGCTTGCCTGGATCTGGATTAGGCGGTATCCAGCCACCACCACCTGTATAAGATGGTTTTACTAATCCTGAACATACATTAGTTACAGTAATTGTACCTAATAACACATTACCTTCATACACATTGTAAATTCCTGGTTGAACTGTATAAGGAATTGTTCCCACACCTTGTTCATTTGTCTTACCAGAGGCAATCGTGTTATGATAAAAATCTTTAATTGTGAATGCTACATTTGAACGACCATTACCATATAAATCTTGAACTGTAAGTGTGAAAATTGGACATGCATTATATGGAATTTGCACAGTTGCTCCACAAATATTATCCATATAGCTTACTGTAATATCGCCCAATTTAATACCAGCTTCATTATATACTACGTAATTTTGTCCTTGCTGTAGCTTCGTCTTATCTTCAAATACAATTTTACCTGCTGCATCTGTTTTGCCAGATGTCACTACTTCTCCAGCTTGGTTTTTAATCACGATTAAAACATTTGCACCAACTGGCTTAAGGTTATTATCATTAACTGTTAATGTGTAAACTGGACAAGAATTTTTCTGAACTTCACCTTTACAGCCATCTGTATACGTGACTTTCACTTCTCCAATTTTATCACCTTTTGCACCGCTATCAGTTTCCTCATAGACTGTGTACATACCTGGTTCTTGGTTTTGCGGTAACTTAATTTCACCGTTAGCATCTGTTTGACCAGTTGTCACAACAATTCCATTGCTATCTTCAATGATGACTTTCGTATTTCCTTTCAAGCTACCATCTGTATCTTTTACTGTAATCGTGAAAATATCACATGCACGAGGTTTTTCAGCAGTATCCTTACAGTTGCCTGAATATGTTACATCAAATTCATCAAGTACTTTCCCTGATGCTGTAATGCTTACTTCATATTTACCAGAAGGCGTTGTTGCTGACGGGAATGTCACTTCACCGTTTTTACCAACCGTTGCAGTAAACGAATTATTCGTTGCTTTGTTGGTAATTGTTACTTCTGTGCCTTCAGCTAAAATACCATCCTCATCTTTCACTGTTAGCGTGAATACTGGACATGCTGGTAATGGTTGAACTGTTCCTTCACAGTCCGTATCAACTGTAAATCCGTTAATTTTCTCACCATTTTCATATACTTCATATTCACCAGATGGAAGATTCGTAATTGTTACTTTACCATCTACATCAGTGACACCATTAGGTTGTGGAACTACAGCATTTGGATTGTTTTTATCCTTAATTTCCACCGTTACACCTGGACGTGGTTTACCGTCTACATCATTTACAGTTAATGTAAACGTTTCACATGTTGGTGCCTGTGTGATTACAGCACCACAATTGCCATTTTGATAGCTTATCGTTACATTTCCTAGGAAAACAGTACCTTCATAAAGTTTGTATGTCCCTGACGGTGTTGTAGATGGAACAGTAAATTGACCATTGCCATCTGTTGTTGTAGTCGTAATAACTGTATTACTTGCATTTTTTAATGATACTGTCACGTTAGGACGTGGATTATTCTGCTCATCATTCACCGTAATTGTGAATATTGGACATGAGTTTGTTGGTTGTACTTCACCATGACATTGCCCGTTACCATATTTCACAAGAACAGTACCTAACTCTACATTTGTAATTGCATCTAATACCTTATATTGACCAGCTTGAACCTCTTTACCACCCGTTCCTGGTCGTTTAATATCAGATACTTGCCCTATAGCATTTGTAGTACCCGTGTATTTAGTAGCACCATTACTATCTACTAAATTAATAGCTTTATTAGCTACTACATTTCCGTCAATATCCTTCATAGTTAATGTGAATGCAGGACAGGCATTAGAAGTATCAACCTGTTCATTATTGACAAGTTCGATAACTTTTGTAGCATTGGCAGCTAACTTTGTATCAGTCGTTGCATCTAATTTAATTGTATAGTCATTCATTAGGGCATAGCCTGTTGGCGCATTTTTCTCTCTAACAATATAGTTTGCATAGTTAACATCTTCGAATATTACATTACCATTTGTATCAGATGTTGCAGTTGCCACAATATATGGTGATCCCTTTACCATTTTAACTAAATCAAATTCTACACCCGGTAATGGTTTTTTGATACCTGTTAATACGTTTAAGCCGACCTTATTAAATTTCAAGTTTCCTTTTGTTAACGAGAAATCTGCATCCGATGCACTAAAACTAAAGTTACCATTATATTTTGCTTCTTTTTCTTGGTTGTTTGCCGTTGCAAAGCCAAAGTTAATTTTTGCATTGTTGCTAAAAGGATCATTCTGTTTACCAAGTACAAGTGTTTGATATTGAATTTGATAACTTTCTTTATTTAATACACCAAAGTCAATTTCAAATCCGCCATTTGCTGTAAATGTAACTGTAAATCCTAAAGAAGCAGGCGTTGACCAACTTCCACTAGAAGAGATGCCTGTATCCTTATTCACGGCATTTTTTCTTACTTGAATTGTCTCTTTTAACAGCATTTGATTCCCTGATGGTACATCCTCAACTTTCACTTCGCCTAATGTAGATAATGAACGATTGACATTTAGCGTCCATGTTAAACGCTCAGTAGTAGAGTTACTACCAGGAGGTGTTGTAGTCTGATTACTGTTAGAACTTGGATTACCTTTTTCAATTAATTTATTCGCATAGTTTACAGGAACAGGTGCTGCAGGTAAATTGTAAACTTTCGGAATTCCACCTACATTTGTCGTAAAGGTTGCCGTGTTTGTATATGATTTGTTCTTGTCAGCTTTGTTACTAGACTCAATACCAATGATATTGTCAGAGTCCTTCGTTTGGTATTTCACAATATATACTTTGTTATTCGCAACCCCTAAATCATTAGCTAAAGTAAGTGTAAAGCTTTTATTATCAGACGGAATATCTAATGAATATAAGCCAGCCGGTAAATCTGTACCTTCAGTACCATTTTCATCATTATCTGTAGTATCCAATGTAAATTCTTTTACCTTAAATGTACCTGGTACAATTACATGCCCTTCACCAATTACATCATAAAGCACTGCATTGTTAATGTTTTGCTTATTAATATTGACTTTAATATCCCAGTTAAACACCTGGTCAACGTAGTCATACTTACCTTGTTTACGACCGTTGTTAACTGAGTTTGATTCAGGTTTGTAGTGAGCTAATTTCTCAACACTATACGGTTTATCTGTTGTCCAGCTAGCAATTGCTTTATTGCCATAACCTTGCTCATGAACAGAACCATCTGGCAAAATTTCATAGGCCGTTTTATAAGTGATTGTTGCTGTTTGTCCCTTAGCCACTGTACCGCCAGTTAATGTAAAGCCATTGGCATCAATAGAAATATTCTGCCCTGTCATATTCGATACAGTAATATCAGAGGCATTTATTACACTGTCATTATTCGCATCCACTAGTGTATGCGGTGCATTGTGAGATCCCTCTGTAAATGTATCGGCAATTGTTAAACCAGTAATATCTTTTCCATCAGCAGTATCATTATCTGCCTTTACAGTAATTGTCCATGTGATTTCTTTTTTATTTGTATCTACTGTACGGGATTTTGTTAAGATTCCTTCTGTCAAGGTATGTGTAGCTGGTTTTTTTTCAGCTACAGAACCACTAATGACCGAGTTTGTCATTGTTGTTGTTGCATTATTACTATAGAAATCATTTGGCAATTTTGCATCATATGTGATGCGATATGCTTTTGTAATAGAATTGTTAAATACTAGTGTAAAGCCATCTGTATGCCCACTATTTATAATAGGATTTACTTGATATTCTGTCGCATCAATTTCTGTGCCTGCTCCAGTAGCCGTACCTGTATCATTCACTGTCATTGCATATACTTTAATCGTATTTGTATCAATGACATGACCTGTTGGTAGCGTATCTTCTATCCAAGCGTCTGCTTGGTCAATCGCTGCTTGATTATAGTTGTAACGAACTTCCCATGAAGATATATAGTTATTGCTTGTTTTTGTGCCATCTAAACTTTTTTCTAATGCCTTACCATACGTAGTTGATGCTTTTTTAGTATCTGAATCTCCATAGGTAGGATCAGTTAATGTAATTGAATTCGAAAATTCTTTTGTTCCCTCTTGCTCTGCAATTGGTAAGTTCACTTTTGTTTGATATTTGATTTTATATGCATTTCTACCATCTAGTACAAGATCTTCGAAATTTTGGTTTGATTGTGTTCCTGTAGCTGTTGCTGCTACACCAGTTAAGCCCACTTCATACGTCTCAACTGTAACAGAATTTGGCACAATTACATGACCTGCTTTTGGTGTGTCTTTTATAGTTGCATTATTCAAATTTTTACCAGCTTTATTAACCCATACTTCCCAGTCAATAATACGGTCACCGTCATCAATTGTAACGCCTTTTGATTCCTTGGACACAATTTTTTCACCGCTAGTAGTTGGAAGGAATGTCAGTTTAACAATATCTGTTCCACCACCAGCTAAAGGTATTTCTAAGTCCTGTTCTATATTATTGCCAAATAGATTAAAACCAGATGTAAAGTTCATCTCAAACCCAACATCATTAGAGCCTGCAATATCCTCAGATGGATCTTCAGTTATTGTAACAGTAACTTGGCTACCAGTTGTTTCCCATTTAAATGCTGGTGAAACAGCAGTTGAATTTTTTTGACCATGGAATGCACCATTAAAATCTATTAACGAGGCTGGCAATGAGTAGGTGAAAAAATCCCCAGCCTTCACATCACCTGGCAAATCAACCTTGAAAATAAATTTTCCATTTGCTTGTTGATTTTGTGCTAACTCCGTTGTAAATGCTGGTGGTACTACATTAGTACCATTAATTTTTAATTCAAATACCTCTAATCGTGCTGAGGCAGTTAAATCTACAGGAGGTAATGGTGCTGCTAACGGCATTATCAATGATTGAACTTCATCCTCCGGAGCCGTCACTTCAGCGGTATCTCCACTTGTTACATTTGGGTCATCTCCCTCACCACCAGAACCAGTTCCAGCATCTCCGCTAGATTCAGATGGAGGTGTCACAGGAGGTTGGCCCTCGTCTGCAAACACTGAAATTGGTGAAAGCACTGTTTGAAAGACTAGTAGCAATATAATTATTGCTATATTAAATTTCTTCATGTTTCTCTCCTTTTCTAAGTTCAGAGAGATACCTGTTAGTGTTTGCTGACGACGTTGCATCCTTTCATTATGTTGGAAAGGAATGCCACAAACATTAGGCTGGTCTCTCTTTCCTTCATTTAAGTTGTCGTCAAGGGTAAATACATCCTACACGTCTTGGTAATCATGATGACCAATGTGTCCTTGTACAGCTACTTATATCAATTTTACTAACACTGTGATGCCTTTTAAAATGGGCCTCACCCCCTTTAGGGTTTTAGTCTCATTATAAAAAGCGCTACTGAACAAATTCTAAACAATTCCATATTTTTCATTTACACAATTCCAAATAAATCTATTTTTTTCCAAATATATTGATTTTTATGCAAAAATAAAAACAGTAAACAATCACCCGAGTTGAGTTTGTTCACTGCTCTTCTTATAAATATTGGTAAAAATAAAAATAGATATACAAAATTTATACATTTTAAATATATTCTAGGATTTATTTTTCCCTTTTCCTTTTAACAACGTTAAAATTTCTTTCTTTACGGCAGGATGTGTCTGATCATCCTCTAAAAAATCTAAAGGAAAATATATTTTATGATCTCGTTTCATACGACCAGAAATGGAATCGACGATAATCGATTCACGTGACAGCTCTCGTAACTCTCCGGTTTTCATTTCTAAAAAAATCGGAACTCGCACTTCTTCCTCACCTGGTCGATAAAAATCATATGGTAAATCTGCTGTCGTATCGTGGACAAGATAATATTCTGGATCTAACTCCGCTTGCTTGAAAAGCTTTTGTAGTTTTTGATATTTGTCCAACTCTACCCCTGGATCTAAATCAATGTACTGGAATAACTTACGATTCACAAAACGGCGACTTAAATCACTTAAGATAGCATCATCTTCTTGCATCCAAAGTTGAAAATATGTAAAAAGAATGCTTTCATCTAACGCAAGATAGTCCTCAAGCGTAATAGAATTGCGGAAAAATGCTTTAAAATGTGTAGGCTCATGCTTAAAATAATAACCTTCTAAACTTAATTGCTTTGCTCGCTTTAAAATATTATTTAAAATAACCTCTGCACTTCGAGAAACAGGATGAAAATAAATTTGCAGGTACATTTGATAGCGGCTCATAATATAATCTTCCACTGCATGCATACCAGTTGCCTTAATAACCACTTGATTTTTTCGTGGGCGCATAACTCTTAAGATTCGCTCCATATCAAAATGGCCGTAGCTGACGCCAGTGAAATAGGCATCACGCTGTAGGTAATCCATACGATCAGCATCAATTTGACTGGATATTAGGCTGACGACTTGCTTATTTGGATAGGTTTTTTCAATGACTTGAGATACTTTCTCTGGGAAATCAGCAGCAACTTTCTTTAAGACTGCATTAACTTCCGTATTACCCAGTAAAATTTGTCTTGTATAAAATTCATGGTCTAGCTCAAAGACATTTTCAAAAGCATGTGAAAATGGTCCATGTCCTAGATCATGTAATAGGGCTGCACAAAGCACAAGAAGTCGTTCTTCTTCATCCCACTCTGGACGACCAGCAAATATATCATCTACTATACGACGTACAATCTCATAGACACCAAGTGAATGACTAAAGCGGCTGTGCTCCGCTCCATGGAATACTAAAAATGTTGTACCTAGCTGACGAATTCTACGTAATCGTTGAAATTCTCTCGTCCCCACTAAATCCCAAATCACCTGATCCCGTACATGCACATAGCGATGCACTGGGTCCTTAAATACTTTCTCCTCTTGCAATTTAGCTTTTGCATAATGTGTCATTTGTACAGCACCCCCGTTTCGTATTTGTTCTATTATATGCGATAAATATTGGACTAGCATACATATTTCTCTTACTTTATAGAGACTATCAACCTAAATCATTGGAAATTCGTAAAAAATTAGATTTCTATTGACCTAATAAAAATACTGATTTATATTTAATTGCTCTTTCAAGATTATAAATACCTAAACATCTTAAAGAAAACAAAAACTATCCTCAACAAGTGAAGATAGCATGTTTATTTTACTTATTTCTTTAATTTTGCCAATACCTTTTCCATAAGCTCGTCTTCCGTTAAGGCTGCAACAGGGCGGCTATTCACAAAGGTAAATGTTTTTTTACGTCCTGGGCCACAATAGGAATGACAGCCGATTTCGATGGTTGCATCAGGATCGATTTCCTTTAATTTTGGAATTAACGTTTTTAAGTTAACGGCCTGACATTCATCGCAAACTTTAAATTCGTTTGCCATTTTGTCAACAACCCTTTCTATATAGTATTTTTTCATTCAAAACTTCACTTTTATTGAACGCATGACCTTCACATATTTAAGTATGCAGCATGCGTACAAACCTACATCGGGTATTGTATCGCACTTTTCACCTTGTATTCAAGCATAATTCCTTCCACATAGATGAATAAAAGGTTAAAAGATTGGTCATGCTAGTCTTAAATAAAGAAGTTCCAAATAAAGGTGGGAGGATTTTATATGAGTAAAGTAAGACAAGATGCTTGGTTACAAGAAAATGATGAATTATTAGCAGAGGCGGTCATTCGCCACGTAACAGAGGGTAGTACACAGTTAAATGCTTTTGAAGAAGCAGGGGATGCGTTAAATCGTACTGCCGCTGCCTGTGGTTTTCGTTGGAATGCTGTTGTTCGCAAGGAATATGAGGAGCAATTAGCTGAAGCGAAAAAAGAAAGAAAAGAGAGAATGCGAGTGTTGGGTGCACCAGCAAGACGACGTGCCTCTAGTATGTTTACAGTCAATAGCAGTGCCGCAGAGGGTAAATCCATTCCGTTATCTGCACTATCTCTTGATATTGTCATAGCCTACTTACTACGTTTACAGCATTCTGGTGAGCTAGGTAATGAGTCTACAAAATGGAGACAGCTAGTACATGTAACATCTGAGAAAAATAAAAAACTAGAAAAAACCATTACTCAGTTAGAAGAAGAGAATAGAGCAATTCGCAAAGATTACGAGCAATTTGTACAAATTATGAACCGCGCTAGACGACTTGTAACACTAGATGAAGAGGAAGAACGAATTGCACCTGTTTTCAAAATGGAGAAAAACGGAAATCTTGTTGTAAGCAGCTCTAATTATCAAGAAAATGGCGATGCGCTTAGTTAGCAGCATCGCTTTTTCCTTTGTTGCTTCTATTTATTTAGGTGCGAGCATTTTCGTATTGCGCTCTAATATTCGTTGTAAATAGAATGCATATAACGGAAGTTCCTCATCATGAAAAGATTCAAATCGTATTTCTTCAGTCATACTATGAATGAGCTGCTGTAATCGAATGATTACTGCTTCCACCGTTAAAGTTGCATCAACAAGCTCTGACAGTGAAGCCATTACACTAGGGTCAATGCTAGGATACGTAAATTTTGTTTCCTCTCCCTGTAAACTTTTCTCATAAAAATCTCGAATAAGCGCTGCTCGTTCAGAACCGCTTCCTTCAATACATAGATAAATTTGCACAGCTACTCCTTGACGTAAGCGCCTTTGCGAAATACCTGCAAATTTCTTCCCATCAATACTTAAATCATAGGAACCTGGGCAATAGGAACCTATAATTTCATAGGCTTCAATTCTATCTGCTACCTCAGGCAATAATCCTTTGATTAGGGCAACCATTAGATCATAGCCATCATTGATGCTTAATGCTTCTGTTTGTTCAGATAAAACGATTGAAATATTTAATACTCCTGCATCTAGGACTACTGCTAAACCTCCCGAATTACGTACGATAGGTTGATAGGCATGTGCTTTGAGTAACTCCATTCCCTGTTGTACATAAGGTAAGCGATGATCCTGAATACCAAGGACAATAGATGCATCATGTACCCATGTACGAATAGTTGGCGGAGAAGCTAATTGTCCCACTAACTGACATAAAGTATCATCCGTTGCAAAGGATTCAAGTGGCGATCTTTGTTTTGCACTAATGGATTGATCGTAAAAACGCCAAATTGGCTGTTGTAAAATACTATTCATGCTTAGAGCTCCTCTATTTACATCTCTTCTCTTAAGCATACATAATCTGTGGAAGGTGTCAAATTCGTGAAATACAATCATGAATTTAGGGATTTTGTACAAACTATGATAAACTAAAATTGAATGTTATTCACTTATAAAGGAGTGTTTTCAATAATGAATGAAGCAGCAATTACTTTAGATGGTTGGTATGCTTTACATGATTTCCGCTCAATCGACTGGGCATCTTGGAAACTCGTTTCTGCTGAAGAACGTCAAGCAGCAGTAGAAGAATTCGTCACATATTTAGAAAAATTAAACGAAGCAGATATCGCTAAAACAGGTGCTCATGCCTTTTATGCAATCGTTGGCCAAAAAGCTGACTTTATGATTATGACATTGCGTGAAACAATGGATGAGCTACAAGAGCTTGAAGCTGATTTTAATAAATTAGCAATTGCTGATTTTACAATTCCTACATATTCTTATGTATCTGTTGTAGAGCTTTCCAACTATTTAGCTGGCGAATCAAACGAAGATCCATATCAAAATCCACATGTACGCGCACGCCTATATCCTGAGCTTCCACGCTCTAAATATGTATGCTTCTATCCAATGGATAAACGTCGTCAGGGCAATGATAACTGGTATATGCTTTCAATGGATGAGCGTAAATCATTAATGCGTTCTCACGGTATGATTGGTCGTGGCTATGCTGGTAAAGTAAAACAAATCATCACTGGTTCTGTTGGCTTCGATGATCATGAATGGGGCGTAACATTATTCGCAGACGACGTATTACAATTTAAAAAATTAGTATACGAAATGCGCTTCGATGAAGTTTCGGCTCGTTACGGGGAGTTCGGTGCATTCTTCGTTGGTAACCTTCTCGATAACGAAAAACTAGTGAAATTCTTAACAGTCTAATCCTAAAAAAATGCGAGCCCTAAAATGGACTCGCATTTTTTAAAATTCATTTTCTTCACTTGCTTCTGATTCCAATATTAAAATAATGGTATGAATAAAAAAACCAGTTAGAATCATTAGGAAAACTAAATACCAGTTATATGGTTGATGGTAAAATTCTGCTATACCTACAGCTATGAATGCACTTACGATAATTGCTACAAACATACCAAAAATACGCATTGTAACACTCCTTCATGAAAGCAAAAAATATTTTTCCATTTTAGTATGTCACTGTTTATTTTCAATATACTTGTCATACAAAAGTTTTTATCTTTTCAATAACAAAAATAAGAAAGTGTCACCTTTACTACGATGACACTTTCTTATTTTCATATTACTTTAACCCTCAGGATCTTTCATCCTTCACCTTTAATATCAATATAATCGTATTGATAAAAAAACCAATAACGATGATTAAAATAAAAAGATACCAATGGAGTGGCTGTCCGTAAAAATCACCTAATAAAAACGCCAGCACAGCACTCAATAAAATACCAAACCAAACACCAATCTCCATTTCCTGTCACCTCACATGTATTCAATACACATGCAACTTTTATCTTGATTCAGCAAATGTTTTTGTATCGAAAGATAGCGGCTGATGTTTTATGCGCGTAAGGGTAGCGGAAGCGGCAGATACAGAAGACTCCCACCTCTATAGATAGTAAGATGATGCGACGTTCTCCCTATTCAGTAGTGTACAAATCATCGCTGAGTCAAGATAAAGCCCTCTGCGGATGAGCGAGCTCAAAAAAATCCGGACGCAATTACGCTGGGGCGTAAATGATCTCATGTTCCCTATATATTAGCTATTCTCTATTTACCCAATTTTTTTTTAAAAATATCTAAGGTTTTAAATGATCTTACCCTATTTTTTTACAGACTACTCGTTATGACTAATATATGCTTACTAACTTTGAAATGTGATGATCTTTATCATGAAAATAAACATGTCTACAATGCCTCCATGCATATACTGTCTGCGAGGAGGAATGTAAATCGCTGTTATAAAGACCAATGATGCACAAACAGCAATGCTTGCAAGGCTTATGCGTGCTGAGGCAGAAGGTGAAGGAGAATTAGGTATGCTGATGGTTGGCAACGTAGGCGTCAACCGCGTACGAGGGGATTGCCTAGATTTTGGAGATATTCGAACAATTGAACAAATGGTTTATCAGCGTCCAGGAGGCTTCGAGGCAACACAAAAGGGTTACTTTTATCAACGAGCACGTGATCTAGATATTCGTTTAGCAAAACGAGTGATTCAAGGTGAACGGTTCCATCCTGCAACCCGCTCCCTCTGGTTTTTTAGACCTGAAGGAGCTTGTCCAGCACAATGGTATGGTCAATGGAACACAGGAAGATATAAATCGCATTGCTTTTTCTCACCAACTGAGGAAGACTGTCCACAAATTTAAAAGAAAGAAGGTTGATTATCGATGATGCCATATTATTGGACACCGACAACGCAACAAATGCCCCCACAAGTAACAATTCCAAGTAGCGGACGACCACCTGGACGGGAAGAGTCCTATATTGAAAATATTTTGCGTTTGAATCGTGGAAAACCAGCTACCTTCCATTTCTCTTTTGAGCATGCTATTGAGCAAGGAAAAAATACTAAAACTGTGCGGGGTGTAGTTGAAGCTGCTGGTCGAGATCATGTAATTATACGTGAGCTTAAATCAAATCATCGCTTTCTCTTCCCTATGATTTACTTTGATTTTGCTGAATATGATGAAGAGATGTCCTATTTTAATCAGAATCCATAATTCATTGCTTATCTAGCTAATAATAGTCTGTTGTTATTATTGATACTTACTAAAAATGGCATGTTAGGAACATTCCTATCATGCCATTTGACTATTCATTTTTCTGTAAGTATTGTAAAGTTGCTTTTCCTAAAGTTTTGGCAGCAATTAGCATCGCACGTTCATCAAAATCAAAGCGTGCATGATGATGTGGATATGCTTCTTCCCACTCAGGCTTTTTAGCACCTGTAAAGAAAAATGTACCTGGTACTTTTTCTAGGTAATAGCCAAAATCTTCACCAATCATAAATGGTGGGCATGTTATGACATTTTCTACTCCTGGTACATCATTTGCAAGCTGTGCAATAAATGCTGTCTCCTCCACATGATTGTAAACAGGCGGATAACCTCTTGTATAGCGATAGTCATAGCTTGCCCCAAAGGTTTGGCAAGTTGCCTTTAATACACACTCCAGTTCATCCTCCATCTGCTGTCGCACCTGCTCATCAAATGTACGGACTGTTCCTGCAAGCACAACTCGGTCAGCAATCACATTGAAAGGATTTATGGCCTCAAAATGACCAAGCGTTAACACTGCTGATTTTAATGGATCTATTCGACGGGAAATAAGCTGCTGCGCATTTACAACAAATTGTGATCCAAGCACAACTGCATCAATCGAATGATGTGGTTCTGCCCCATGACCACCTTTACCCTGAATCGTAATTTCCACTTTATCGGCAGCAGCCATAATCGCTCCACCTCTTACCAACAGATCTCCTATTGGTGTGGGTGCCCACAAATGTGTACCGAAAATAACATCTACTCCATCCAGACATCCATCCTCTATCATAGGCTTTGCTCCACCTGGGGCAATCTCCTCTGCATGCTGATGAATAAATACTACATTTCCTGCAATTTCCTCTTTAATCGCATTTAATGCCTTCGCAAGTCCTAATAATGTTGCTGTATGACCATCATGACCACAAGCATGCATTTTACCATCTATTTTAGATTTATATGGAATCTCATTTTCTTCTTGGATGGCTAATGCATCGAAATCAGCTCGTAACGCCACCGTCTTACCTGGCTTCCCACCACGTAATGTCGCAACAACACCACGCTCTCCTACCTGCTCACGAACATCATGCCCTAATGCACGATGATAGGCTGCTATATATGCTGGTGTTTCCACCTCTTCAAAGGATAATTCCGGATACTCATGTAAATGTCGACGAATGGCGACCATTTCATCAAAATTATGATCAAGTAATGTAAATAATTTATCCATAATTCCACAATCCTCACTTTCTCAAACTCGAACTCTTTTGGTAATAATAGTGTACTATAAATCCTTACAAAAACAATAGGAATTAAAATGAAGATTGATAGAATAATTTTTTTGAGCTTTCAATAGATGCTACAACTAAAAACCCCCTCACAAATAATGCGAAGGAGTAAAGTGTTTAATTTTTTATTCTGCATAAGCTTGAAGTTGAATCACTGCTCAAAAATTTTATCGAGCATGTTTAAGAGCAGTTAAGATAATGAGCACCCACCCTGCTAAAAATAGTACACCGCCAATTGGGGTAATAGCTCCTAATACTTTAATGCCGCTGATGGCTAATATATATAAACTGCCTGAAAAGAAGACAATACCGAGGTTAAAGAAAATACCAGCTAAATTTAATTGCTTTACCTCTCCTAATAATTTTGAGCTCATTAATAAGCCAATAACAAGCAAGCCTGTCGCATGAAACATTTGGTATTGTACGGCTGTCTCCCAAATACCACGACCATAATCATCTAAAACTTCTTTTAACGCATGTGCACCAAACGCACCGAATGCTACTGCTAAAAAGCCATGAAGTGCACCTGTCACGATAAATTTTTTCATGTTATTCTCCCTGCCTTTAATAATGGTTAAAAATCAAAAATTGAATCACCATTTGCTCCGTCTTCTTCTTCAATTTTTGCTGTGTATAAACTTGATGGCTTTGGCTCTGATACTAACATTTGTGGTATATGCTTAGACTGTGCTTTTGATATGCCCTCAGCTGAGTCTAATACTACATCACATAATGCTCGAATCGCAGTTAAGGCTTCTCGAATTTGTTGCTCATTTCCAGCATTCTTCACACCTGATAATTGCTTTTCAAGTTGTTGAATAACGGCTTGATAAGGAATCATTGCATTCTCCCACTTTCTGCTTTGGGTACAAATTTTAAACAGTCCATGCCAGAGGATTGTTTTACGACAACGGATGGTATTTGCTTTGTTTTAAAGCCATATGCCGCACAGGCACGTGGCGTTTGCGGGTCCCATGTTACTTTAAAATGTTGACATTTGAAACAATTCACCTTCATCGTTGCCCCTCACTTTCTTCTATAAGTAACTGTATCACGAATCTAATAGTGTATCAATTTCGCCTTGGCGTAATTGCGTCCGGATTTTGAATTGTGCCTGCACAATTCATTCCTTTGAAAATCCGTGACATCCGCCGGAGGCTTATCTTCATTCAGGTTTGGACACCCACATGAAAAGGAACCAAAACGACATTCAATTCACCACTTGAAGAGGTGGGAGTCTTCTGAATGAAGATAAACGATTTGTGCCAATCTATGCTAGACACCAATCAATAGGCTGCTCTCCCCATTCTAGTAGCTGTGCATTAATCTTAGAATATGGTTTACTACCAAAAAAACCTCTATAGGCACTAAGTGGACTTGGATGAGGTGCCTCTAAAATAACATGAGGCGTTGAATATTTACGAATCAATGGTTTTTTTCGTTGTGCCGGCTTGCCCCACAACACAAAAATAATAGGCTCTGATCTTGCTGCTAATTTATCGATCACAGCATCCGTAAATTGTTCCCATCCTTGTTCTTTATGGGAGTTTGCTTGACCTGCCCGAACAGTTAAAACTGTGTTCAATAACATGACACCCTGCTGCGCCCATTTCGTTAATGTGCCATGCTGAGGAATCGGACAACCCTCATCGTCCTGTAATTCTTGCAGCATATTACGTAAACTCGGCGGATGTGGAATTCCCGGCTTTACTGAGAAACTCAATCCATGTGCTTGATTTGGACCATGATAAGGATCTTGACCTAATATAACAACCTTCACATCACGATAAGATGTTGTATTAAAGGCATTCATGACATCATTCATAGGTGGATAAATTGTTTGTGTTGAATATTCATGTGCTACAAAATGTCGTAGTTTTTTATAGTATGCTTTTTCCATTTCTTCTGCTAGTATTGCTTGCCAGTCATTCGGGAATACTTGTTTCATCTTTTATAAGCCCCTTTCTCTTCTTTCAACGGTACAAAAAAATAATGTTGAATTCAAGTATCAGATCAATTATGCATCGATATAATTGCGGCTTGGGGCTTTAGCCAGAGTTCCTCTAAATCGGCGAATGTTTGAACATCAGTTGAAAAAGATTCGAACTGACCCTGTAAAAATATAGCATTCTGGCTATTTTTATAGAATCAGAATCAGACTATACTAGATGGTAATTTTAAAACTTTCAACTATAAAGGAGATCTTTCACATGACTCTTAAAAAAACTTTAACCATTGCTGGTTCAGATACTTCAGGCGGCGCAGGGATGCAAGCTGATTTAAAAACATTTCAGGAACACGGAACATATGGCATGGTGGCATTAACAGTAATTGTTACGATGGATCCAAATGGTTGGACACATAACGTCACACCATTACCAACAGAACTTCTGCAAAAACAAATTGATACGGCGCTATCAACAGGCATCGATGCTATTAAAACAGGGATGCTGTCAACTGAAGAAATTATTCGTATTGCTGGAAATGCTATCGCGAAATCGGGTACATCCAATGTTGTCATTGACCCTGTAATGGTCTGTAAAGGCGAGGATGAAGTATTAAACCCTGGTAACACAGACGCCATGATTCAATATCTATTGCCACTAGCTGCGGTCACAACCCCTAACTTATTTGAAGCTGGACAATTAGCTGGAACAGGTACACCAAAAACGATAGAAGAAATGAAAGCAGCAGCTCGTAAAATTCATGAGCTAGGTGCTAAGGCTATTGTCATTAAAGGTGGAAAAGCGTTAGCCACTGAAAAAGCAACGGATTTATTCTTTGATGGTGAGAAGTTCTATTTATTAGAATCTGAAAAAGTGGCTTCCACTTATAATCATGGTGCAGGCTGTACATTTGCGGCTTCAGTAACCGCAAACCTTGCAAATGGTCTTTCAGTAAAAGAAGCAGTCATAGAGGCAAAAGAGTTTGTATCTGCTGCAATTGCTCATGGCTGGGCTTTAAATGACTATGTTGGACCAGTGATGCACGGTGCAAAATCACGTTTTGGAGCACCTGATGTAACGGTGACAGAACTATAAATGAAAAGGCATCTGATTAGCATAGGCTTACTAATCGGATGCCTATTTTTTCACATATAATAGTTTTCCATCATTTCGAGCCGATAATCCCATGGATCATTCATTGAAATAAACTGAGCTAGCGCTTTACTTTCTTTTTTCCGCTCTGCGCGTGCCTTTGCTCGTTCTGCGGCAGTTTCATGTAGCTTTGTCTCCTCCACTGTTTCAGGAATAACGCGAGGAACCGGTGCGGGCTTATTATTTTCATCTAAAGCTACAAATGTTAATAATGCCGTTGCTGCAACCTTCCGCTCCCCCGTTTTTAAATTTTCGGAAATAACCTTTACGAACACCTCCATGGAAGACGTTCCTGTCCATGTTACATAGGATTCAAAATAAACAGAATCCGTTGGGCGAATTGGATAAAGGAAGTCAACTGAATCTGTTGAGGCTGTTACACAATCCCTACGACTATGCTTTGCAGCAGATATAGAGGCCACTTGGTCAATATCACTCATTAATCGACCACCAAATAGTGTATTATGATTGTTAACGTCGTTTGGAAACACTCGACTTGTACGCATAACTCTGGATTCTTTACAATATTTAAAGCCCTTATTCACAACAATTCCCCCTCAAAACATAGGTTTATTTCTACTATAATGCTCTATTCTTCTAGAAAAATCAATTAAATTATTAGAAAATTACAAATCCTTAATAAGGAATTATAGCCTCCAATGTGAAAAATGAAGGACAAGTTACGCTACCGCTTTCTCCACCATATATTAGCTGTATATGGGAGGGAGATAAATGAAAAAGCATAAATATGAAGGAACGAATGAAGAATCTGGTATATTAGCTGGAGAAATAACCTCCTCCAAAGTTGAAGTAATTGCTTCAATTGTTTTAACACTCGGTTATTCATTATCAACCCTCGCCAATATATTAGCATTGCAGGAGGAAGAGGAATTGGCTCAAGAAAAGACATCAAAGGCACAGGATCAAAATTTACAGTTTAGGCAAATGTATAAACAATTACAGAATGTTAATAATCGTTTAGATTCCATCGAACGAAAGCTCAACAGATATTAAAGATACATATTTCCAATCCTTCAGCCACTTTTAAAAAGCCGCGATTCTCTGTTATGGAGAATTGCGGCTTTTCATGTTGTTGAAATACTATTATGTCAATGACATCAAGGTGACAAATTAAAAAGTATAGTCCTTTTTCAAAACGAGGGGTTGATCTCCGTTCCGACTGAGTGCTTTCCTGGGGGCGTCCGATGAGCCGCTTCACTCGCGTAGCTCGCTCCAGGGTCTCATCTGTGACGCTGAATCCCCGAGGAGTCACTCAGTCTACACTCCAATCAACCTTTGCTCATCGTATTTTCTTCTGGCAATTCACACAAATATATAGTGATAAATTTGAAGTCTTAGCCATCATTATATTGTGCAAAAATGGAGCTTTGATAACATTTTTCTATGCGAAAACAGAGGAGTACTTTATGTAAAGTGACAAAGTAGTTTTACGCATAAAATGTAGGTTAACAGCTATAGAATTTGTACCAATATTCTATCCATTTAATGATGGTGAGTAACATACTTTTACTTTACTTTACTTTTGAGGGAAGAAAATATTGAAAGTTCTACACTATTGCTGATTGGAGCGCAAGGCTACTCGACTCCCGTGGGATAGCGAGACAGACGAGACCCTGCACGGAGCGTCAGCGCAGGAAGCGGCTCGTCGCTCGCCCACAGGAAAGCGAGTAGCCTGGAACGGAAATCACCTTCATTTTGACTAAATATTCACAAAGAGTCCCTTGACTATTTAATTTTTCAACACTATGAAAAGCCGCGATTCTCTGTTATGGAGAATTGCGGCTTTTTTACTATACTATGATAATTAGCTTTCAGTCTTCTTTCCTTTTTAAGCTACATAACTAATTCATGCTGAAGGAGCGTCATCTATTGTACCAAGATAGAATTCGTAAAATTTCCTAGTTTAATTTCCCTTCAACATAAACAATTATCTATACTCCATATCAAAAAGAAGCCATAGTTGCAATATCTTATTAGTTGTGAAATCGTTTACTATACAAAACGACACATTTTGTACAAAATTGCTTTCACACTCTTATATTGATACATTACTATAATTTTTTCAAGAATATTGCTTATGAATACGTCATAGATTAAAAGATGCTTATTTATTTTAAACAACTGATTAATTTATCATCTAAAGAGCATTCAATTTCCCTTTGTGAATTTTTTTTACTATACTTAAATTAGAAATAATCGAGAGGAGTGTTAAGATGCAAGAAGTACAAGTAGAGACGTTGCAGGAATTATTGAATTCTTTCGCCAACAAAGACGTTTATATTCATCTTGAGACAACGAACGGTTCTTATGCAGCACACTTTGATGAAAATTTTTTTAATGCAGGCGCCTTTATTCGCAATGCAAAGATTAATTACGAGCTAGCAAAAGTAGTAGATGATTCACCCCATCGTGTCGGCTTAAAAATGGCGCATGGATGGGTTTATGCTCAAGGCATCACACATTATGAATTAGATGATTTAGGCCGTTTATTGATGGCTGGGCTAGACTACTCTGGAAAATTGGCGATTGCGCTTGAAATTAGTGAAACGCCATTTACTTATTAAGGGGGACGACTATTTGAATTTACAACCACAACGTCATATTTTAATTGTTTACCCTCACCCAGATGATGAGGCTTTTTCAGTTGCTGGGACAATCGCCTACTATACTAAGAAGATGAATACCCCTGTTACATATGCATGCTTAACGTTAGGTGAAATGGGGCGTAATTTAGGAAATCCACCTTTTGCTACACGTGAATCCTTACCTGAAATTCGTCGTAAGGAGCTTATTGCTGCTGCAGAGGCTATGGGTATACAGGATTTACGTATGCTTGGTTTCCGTGATAAAACAATTGAGTTTGAAGACGACGAAAAAATGGTAAAGCTGGTGGAAGGTTTAATTGAAGAGTTAAAGCCTTCTCTTATCATTACTTTCCTGCCTGGCTTTGCTGTTCATCCTGATCATGAGGCCACTGCTCGTGCAGTAGTTGAGGCTGTTCGTCGTATTCCTAAAGCTGAGCGTCCACAAGTATTTGGCTGTGCCTTTGCAAATGATACTATTGAGAAAAATGGAGAGCCTCATGTTGTCTATGATATTCGTGAGATGAAGATGGACAAAGTGAAAGCTTTACAGGCACATGCCTCTCAAACAGCTTGGATGATGAAGGAAACCGAAAAGCGCATTGATGACGGGGAGCCAATGAGCGAAAGCTGGCTGAATATCGAAAAATTCTATATTGTAAACCCTGATCATTATGCTAAGTAATTTAACAAAGGTTCTGCTCTCTTTTTTTGAGAACAGAACCTTTTTGTTAAGCCACTCTTAATTTTTTCAAATAATGAATAATAAAAGTAATCGTAAAGACAATAATGAGAACAACAAAAAACATATAATGCGGAACATGAACACCAACTATACTAACTAGCATCTTCAGCGCTATGATGCCAATGATAATAAAGGCTGTCGTCTCAAGTTCAGGTATCTTTTCAATAATGATAAGAAATAAGCCTGCTATTGTTCTCATCATTAAAATACCTAGCATTCCACCGACCAGTAATATCCATATTTGATTGGATATCGCAAATGCGGCAAATATGGCGTCAACCGAAAAAGCAATATCCATTAATTCTACCGAAATGACGGTTGCCCAAAACGTCCCGAAAAGTCGAACCATCAAGCCTGATTTTTTAACTTCCTTGACACTATCCGCTTCCCCTATTTGTAAGAAATGAGCGACACACAGCCATCCTAAATACAAGGCCCCTAGTAATTTTATAAACCAGAATTCTACCAAATATACACCGATGCCTATAAACAGGAATCGAAAAAAATAGGCACCCATCATACCATACATTAACGCTCGTTTTCGCTGCTTGTTTGGTAAATGCTTAACTAGTACTGCCAATACAAGCGCATTATCGGCTGAAAGTAAACCCTCGATAACAATAAGTGTTGATATCAATCCCCAAGATACAGGATCTGTTAAAACTTCCTTCCACATGTCCCAATCAAAAAATTGAATGTATGTAGATAGAATCCCTTGAATGATTTCCAATTACATACCCTCCTACTAGTCCTAAGCTAGTCTAGTATATGCTTGACCACTTTCGTTATGAGGAAAATTTCTTTGAATAACAGGCATTCTCTTGAAACTCGATAAACATTGTTTTTTCTCGAATACGATTCATTATTCTTATACGAGTCATGCTAAACATAAAATAGACACCGAAAATTTAGAATTTACTAAAAATTAATAACAAATTTCTAATAAAGTATGCTATCATAGATAAATGTTTTATACGTAAAACGGAGGATGAACACTATGGAAGTTGCTGATACTAGAACTGTGCAAGTAGAGAATGTCTTAATTGCACATCATTTTTTAAAAGATGTAGTCGTGCACACACCGCTACAGAAAAACGACTATTTATCCGAGAAATACGGAGCTAATATTTATTTCAAACGTGAAGATTTACAGCATGTACGCTCATTTAAGCTTCGTGGTGCCTATTATAAAATTAAAAAGATCGAAGAAGAGGCTCGCTCAGCTGGTGTTGTTTGTGCAAGTGCGGGTAATCATGCACAAGGTGTCGCGTATGCCTGTGCACAATTAAAAATTCATGCAAGCATCTTTATGCCTCAAACTACCCCTAAGCAAAAGATTGATCAAGTGCGTATGTTTGGTCGAGAATATGTGGAAATTATTTTAGCAGGTGATACTTTTGACGATTCTGCTGAAAGTGCATTAGCCTACTGTGAAGAGCATGGCAAAATCTTTATTCACCCATTTGATGATTTTGATGTAATCGCTGGTCAAGGAACTGTCGCAGTTGAAATTATGAATGATATAGAGGAACCTATTGACTACGTGTTTGGTAGCGTCGGTGGCGGAGGATTAATGTCTGGTGTTTCTGCCTATATTAAAAACCTTTCTCCAACAAGTAAAGCCATTGGTGTAGAGCCGGCTGGTGCGGGCAGTATGAAAGCTGCATTTGCTGAGGGTGGTGCGGTGGCACTTGACTGGATAGATAAGTTTGTTGATGGCGCTGCGGTCAAATGCGTTGGCCATCATACCTATGATGTTTGTCGCCGCTATTTAGATGACATTGTCCTAGTGCCTGAAGGTAAAGTATGCACAACAATTCTAGATCTTTATAATAAGCATGCCATCATTGCAGAGCCTGCTGGTGCATTATCTGTTGCTGCACTCGATTTTTATAAAGAAGAAATTAAAGGGAAATCAGTGGTTGTCATCATTAGCGGTGGTAATAATGACATTGGGCGCATGCAGGAGATTAAAGAAAAATCTTTAATTCACGAGGGTCTACTTTATTACTTCATTGTAAGCTTCCCTCAACGTGCAGGGGCACTTCGCCAATTCCTCACAAGTGTGCTAGGGCCAAATGATGATATTACGACGTTTGAATATACAAAGAAAAACAACAAAGAGAGTGGACCTGCCTTAGTAGGTATCGAGCTTGGCAATCGTGACGAGTATGAAGGTTTACTAGCACGTATGAATGAGTTTGGCTTTAAATATAAAGAGGTAAATAACGATATTCAGCTCTTTGGCTTACTCGTCTAATATAATGAGTCACACTTTTTATGAAAGTGTGGCTTTTTTATGGGGATGAAGGGAGGTTTATCGAAACAAATTTGGGTTTTATCGAGACTTTTCTCTGGTTTATCGAAACTTTTCAGCGCGTTATCGCCCAACTTATAAAAAATATCGACATCTACCTTAAAATCGACACCATCTGACCGCTCGATAGTTTTAGTCGCTAATCTAACAATTTTGTAGGAATTATATATTTTCTATTCTTATTTTCACCAAGTGCTTCAAATTTTAATTTCTTCAATAAATAATAAACCGCTTTCTCTGAGCTAATATCAAAAAAATCACGAAATTGAGCATTTGAAATATGGTTACCTCTCATTAATCGAAAATCATGCAATGCAACAAGCACTGATTGATTATCAATTATACCGCAATTGCTGCAACGCCATTTTCCACGTGTATAGCATAAAATATGGTCAAAATTACATTGTGAACACAAAGCCCCTTTCTTTAGCTCATCTAGCTGAATATCTGGAATCCACTGTGTTGGCTTATGCATCTGTAGCATATGTTCCGAGAGCTCAATTAAATCAGCTTCACTTATATAAACTCGTTGATGCTTCTTGTACAATTGCTCAATTCTTTCTGCCAAGCCACTTACATGGAGAATTGGCTGAGACTTGAAACGATGCGACATAATCATATTTGGATTTGCAGAAACAACCAAAAATTCTATTGGTATAGGATGCCCTCTCATTTGAAGTATTCTATACATAAATCTAGCATGTCGCTTTACCTGATCTAACGGATTGCGAAAACCATCTACTCTTCCATCAGAAGTAACTCTTATGAACTGATGGTTTTCTACCATAAGATCGACACGACCAGAAATATTTTTAATCTCCACTATTAAAATAAAATTTTGTGATATGAATAATGTATCAATTTGATGTATTAATCCACCATCAACTTTCAATTCAACATCGTGCAATACATAGTATATATGCTCCAAATAAATCTCATGCCATTCCTGATCTACTCTTTGCTCTCCAGCATACCCTGCCTTTATTCTATTTAACATGTCTTGATAATAAGTATACTTTGTGTGAGATTTCGGTAGTCTTCTTTCAATTATCTCTAACATCTGTTGCTTCGACGATACTTCTCTCTTTTTCAATAGCATATTTTTCACCTCCTTTCCCAAGATTATAATACATTTTATCGAAACAACTTTGAGATTTATCGAAACTTTTCATCTGTTTATCTACATACAGCAAAAAAACGCCCATACCTATGTATGAGCGTTTTCATTACCCTAATAAAGCACGATCAGAATTCATTTTCTCTCCGCGGATGCGTTCAAACTCTGCCATTAAATCTGGAATCGTCAATTCGTGTTTGCGATCCTCGCCAACTTCTAATATAATTTGGCCTTTATCCATCATAATCAAACGATTTCCTAAATCCAATGCTTGCTGCATATTATGTGTAACCATTAAAGTTGTTAAGTTATCCTTATCAACTAAATACTTTGTAATGCGAGTGATTAACTCTGCACGAGAAGGGTCAAGTGCCGCTGTGTGCTCATCAAGCAATAAAATAGATGGCTTTGTAAATGTAGCCATTAAAAGTGACAGAGCTTGACGTTCCCCGCCTGACAATAAGCCAACCTTTGCTGATAGACGATTTTCAAGATTTAAGCCAAGCATCTCTAAAGATTCTTTAAAGAACTCTCGACGTTTTTTATCAACACCAATTCGTATGCCTCTTCCTTTATTTCGCGAGTAAGCTAATGCTAAGTTTTCTTCAATCGTCATCGTTGGCGCTGTGCCCGCCATTGGATCCTGGAATACACGGCCAATGTAGTGAGAACGTTTATATTCAGGTAAAGTCGTTACCTCATTTCCATCAATTAAAACCGAGCCAAAATCAGGCGTTAAAGCACCTGAAATCATATTCATCATCGTCGACTTACCAGCACCGTTACTACCGATAATTGTGACAAAATCACCTGGCTTTAAATGCAAATTAATTTCTGCAAGTGCAATTTTTTCGTCAGGTGTACCTTCATTAAAAATTTTATTGATACCGTTTAGCTTAAGCAAGGCCTTTCCCTCCTCCCTGCTCAACAGTCTTTACTTGTGAACGCTCTGCTGCGCGTTTGATCTTACGTTTGCGCTCCTTACTCTTATTGATAAATTGAGGTAAGATAAGCGCTAGAATAACGATAATGGCTGTGATTAATTTCATATCTCCTGAATCTAGGAAATCTACACGTAATGCTAAAGCTAAAATAATACGATAAATAATAGCCCCTGCGATAACAGCAAAAGTTGTACGCATAATTGTTTTTGTACCAAAGATGGCTTCACCAATAATAACGGATGCTAGACCAATTACAATCATACCAATTCCCATACTTACATCTGAGAACTTCGAATACTGTGCGATTAAAGCTCCAGAAAATGCGACAAGTGCATTAGAAAGACCTAGCCCTAGAATAATAAGTGTATCTGTATTTGCTGAGAAGCTGCGAATCATTCGCTTATTATCACCAGTTGCTCGGATAGCCAGTCCGACCTCTGTCTTTAAGAACCAGTCTGCAATTAACTTAATTAAAATCGTGATGATTAAAACGACAATTAGCGTGCCCCATGTTGCTGGAACTTGCTGAACGCCCATGCCTTTTAATAGGTTATTTATTGCAGCATCGATGCCTAAGTTACTCCAAAATGCTTGAAACTTTGAAAATAACGTTTCTGAGTTCAATAATGGAATATTCGGACGACCTATCGTATTTTCTGCAGTTAACCCCATAATACGTAGGTTAATAGAATATAAAGCAATCATCATTAAAATTCCCGATAATAACGGGTTAATTTTCCCTTTTGTGTGAAGAATTCCAGTCATACATCCTGCAATAAATCCAGCAACAATTGCCACTATAGTCGCTAAGATTGGGTGATAGCCAAGCAGTATCATCGTTGCTGCTGTAGCCGCCCCTGTTACAAAGCTTCCATCAACCGTTAAATCCGGAAAATCTAACACACGGAATGTTAAGTACACACCAAGTGCCATAATTGCATAGATGATTCCTTGCTCCGTTGCGCCAAATAATGCTGAAAACATCGTTGAATCATCTCCTAAAATTATCGTATAAAATGAAGAGAAAGCGGGGACAATCCTCCCCCGCTTAACCCCAATATAATGCCACTTTGGACATTACTTTTCTAAAAGTTCTGCTCCCCAAGAATCCTTAATTTCGATTCCTAAATCATCTGCCACTTTTTTATTGATTAATAGTTTCAGATTTTGTGGGTATTGTGCTGGTGTATCAGCTGGCGTTGCTTCGCCTTTTAGGATTTTCACAGCCATTTGCCCAGCTTCATAACCAATGTCAAAATATTCGAAACCATATGCAGCTAAGCCACCACGTGCTACAGAGTCAAGCTCTCCTACAACTAGAGGTAATTTATTGGCATTTGCTACATCAATCACAGATTCTAAAGCATTAACTACTGTATTATCAGTAATAATATAGAATGCATCCACTTTACCGATTAATGATTCAGCAGCTTGTTTTACCTCTGCAGAAGTTGCTGCAGAAGCCTCTTTAACCGCAAGACCTTGCTCAGCCATCACTTTTTTCACTTCTTTTATTTGCGCTACTGAGTTTTGTTCACCAGCGTTGTAGACCATACCTACATTTTTAACGCCAAGTTCTTTTAAGAACGCTACTGTTTTAGCAATCGTTTCAGGATGTAAATCAATCGTACCTGTAATATTTTTTCCTGGCTTCTCCATCGATTCGATTAACTGTGCACCAACTGCATCTGTTACTGAGGTAAAGATAATTGGAATATCACTAGTCGCTGTTGCTGCTGCTTGTGCAGACGGCGTAGAGTTAGCAAAGATTAAATCTACATTTGCACTTACTAGATTGTTGGCAATTGTTGTGCTAAGACTGTTATCACCTTGAGCTATTTGTGGATCATACTCAACTTTTAGGCCTGAGTCTTCGATTGCTTTTTTAAAGCCCTCCGTTGCTGCGTTTAAAGATGGATGCTCGACAAGTTGAGTAATCCCAATTTTATATGTTTTTTCTGCTTCCTTGCTGCTATCGCTTGCATTATTTTTCTCGTCTCCCTTTGAATCAGATGAACTAGAGCCACCACTACCACAAGCAGCAAGTAACAATACTAATCCAAATAATAGGAACGAAAGCTTTTTTAAATTGCCCTTCACAAATAATCCCCCCGACTATTTTCTCTGATACCTATCACACTTCACTCAAACAAAGTGTGAACGTATCGCTATATTATCGTGATTATCGAGGTTCGTCAACAACATTATGAATGTTCTGACTTTTACATTTGGCGAAATATTTTAGTTTTTCATTCAATTTGTCGCTTTAAACCGCTAAATTACGCTGTTTTAATTAAGTGATTTCTTTTTCTAACATAATAAATTTTTTTATGACAATTTTGCGAAGTTATATAATGGACATCGACAAAATAAAAAACTTTTATTTTTCTGACATTTGATTTTCAAAATATACATTAAAAAGCCTGACAATTTTCAATAGAAATGTCAGGCTTATTTTATAGTTTTACTTTTTCAAAATATCTACTAACCAGCTACTTTGAGGTAAAGGGATATCAGGGAAACAAACATAAGTTTGCGCAACACCTTGAATTGCAGAATAAAAACAACCTGCAAGTGCTTTAGAATCACCCTCTCGTATTACCCCTTTAACTTGGCCTGCATTAACTAAACTTTCAAACTCCTTAGAGGCAGCGATATCCTTAGACACTTGTTGAATTGTATCCGGTAAGTTACTTGCAATCTGTGTTTGTGCAACTAACATAAATAATTTTGCTGATAACGGATAAGTTTTAAAAGAATCCAGTATCATAGTAACCATCGTATTTAAATGCTCTAAAGGATGCTCTAATTCCTCTTCAGAAATATGAATATCAGACATACTTGTTTTAGCTCGTTCTAATAGTTCAAGGTATACCTCTTCTTTAGAGCCGAAATAATGAAACAGCAATCCTTGGCTAATTCCAAATGTGTCTGCAATCTCTTTCGTTGTAGTTCCATGGTAACCATTTCTTATAAACAAATCCAAGCCCGCGTTTAGAATTTGCTCTCGTCTAACTTCCTTCTGTTCGCGGCGTTTATTCATTTCATCATAACCTCCTGCACTGATACAGCATTGAAGCTTTTTTTATAGATTAACATAATGACCTCGTATGAAACAGCAAAGATTGCAAGGGAAAGTACTATCACCTTAATATCTGGTGTCATCGGTATTGCCATTGTAGAAGATTTAGCTAGTGCATCAAACAAAAATTTAGACAAAATAATCGCATAAAATGTTCCAATAATAAATCCAATGTATGCAATTATACGAAATCCTGACAAGACTATTCGATTGCATTCAGAATCCGTATAGCCAAAAGCTTTCATCAATGCTAAATATTTTCGATTGGAAGAAATAATAACCCTTACAACAATACTAATTGTTAAAATACTTAAAGCTAAACCAATTATGATAAATAAAAATGATAAAGCCACATACGTTCCTTTTTGCTGAGTGCTTGAATCAATTATATCTTCTTGTTTTGAAACAAATATATGCTGTTTGTTGTCAAACTCTACATTGTCATCCGTAAATACACCATTATATTCTTTTGTTTCTAAGATGCCAGCTTTGTTCGCAGTTTCAATACTACTATAAACTATTTCTCCATACACTGATTGCTCAACTGCGGTTATAGGTAGCTGATAAACATCATTATTTATATATATCTTTACTGTATCCCCAATCGACAAATCATATTTCTTACGCATCCAATCATTCACAACAATACCTTCTTGCTCTGAAATATCTATGTTGTCCTGTTTTTGAATACTATAGAGCTTAAAAATAGACAAACTATTAGATAATGCCATAAATTGTCCATTGTTCAATACATTACCGTTTGGAAATTCAAATCTACAATCTATCGCAAAATAAGGTATTCCTGAGTCCAAAGATTCCATTGTCTTAGCCTCATTATACCGAACATTACTTTCATACTCGGCTCCCTTAAGTGTTAATGATGATACCTTATCAGCCATTGTTTGCAAAGAAAAAGCAATCTGCAAATTTGCACTAGCCATAAAGCCTGTGAGCAAAGTCAATAAAACTAATAAAATGTTATTAGCAATAATTGATTTAAATACTATTTTTTTAAAGGAATTAGTTTCTCTAATTTTTTGTCTTCGCTTAACAAAAATATTTAATTTTACTGACTCTGCATTATGAATCATTTCTAATGGTGGCTTCCTTAAGGTAAATACGGCAATTCCAAAAGCTAGTATAGAGAAAAACAGCGCTGGAATTGTTGTAAATAGAATAAATTGTACAGTATCAAATTTTTGTAACACATTCGGTACAAGAAATGTAGAATTGATTCGATTAATAAACAGTGGACTGATTATATAGGAAGTTAAATATCCTATTACTCCACCGATTAATACAAATACGCCTACTAAAAGATATCTTTTAGCAATCTGTACGGTAGTATAGCCAAGTGCTTTGAAAACACCCATATCAGATTTTGTTTCATTTATATTTTGGATTATGGTTATAGTAAGTAATATTACTATGGTTAATATCAGGAAGCATAGTGCGCTTATCAGGCAGACTTTAAACATTTTTTCTTTCGCAATTAATGTAGAAAGTATTTGAGGATTATCCTCTTTGCTTACTACTGACTTTACATTTGGATTTATAAGCATTTTTTCTAGGAAATTTTGCTTTTGCTTCTCTGACAAATGCTCAGAAAATCGACCAGAATAACTTATTCTCTCTTGTTCATCCCAAATTGAGTACATTGCTTCACTACATAGTATAAATGCCTGATTATTTGATTTATAAGTTATACCATTATCCGCTACTACTGGTGTGACTGCGTCTGGTAAAGTAAAAACGCCACTAATAAAATAGGATGTATTGCCGATAGCAACTGAATCGCCTACTGTCAGTTCATTCTGCTTGGAAAAATTTCTATCTATCGCAATTTCATTCATTTCGTTAGGTGCTACACCTTCAGCATACATTGGTATATCTATGCTACGTGTATTTTTCATTACACGAAATATATTATTCTCTTCATAAATAACTTTGTATGTTAGCGGTTCATATGTAAAAGAATATTCGTTTGAAAGATCTTCTATTATTTCTTCTTTCTGTAGAATAAGTGTAAAATCCTGTTGATTCTGCCCTGCTAGAACCTTTTTTATAGAACTTGTGTTTTGAAGATAGAAAACAAGTAATGAACAAATAAACATAGAAAAGACAACAACTAATACTATCGGATATTGTTTATTCAATTTCATTAGTGCACCATCCCTTTTACCATTTTATCTCGTTCACATTACGTGGATGAGCATTGTTAATGATTTCTACTATGTTTCCGCTAGTCATCTTAATTACTTTCGATGCAATCTGAGCAATACTAACATTATGGGTTACCATAATAATTGTAAATTTCAATTGATTTTGAAGCCGTTTCAAGTATGTTAATATTTGTTTGCTTGTTTCTTCGTCCAATGCTCCAGTTGGTTCATCACAAAATAAGAAATCAGGCTTCTTAGCTAATGCACGTGCAATTGACACTCGTTGCTGCTGTCCTCCTGAAAGTTCATAAGGAAGACGGTGTTCTAATCCACTAAGCCCTACTCCATCAATTATTTCAGTAATATTTTGATTTCCTTTTAAATCAGCTCCCATCTTTATGTTAGATTCCACATTTAAATATGGGAGTAAGTGATATGCCTGAAAAATAAAAGCTGTTTTGTCTCGCCTAAACATGGTCAATTCCTTTTGATTTAATCCACAAATCTCGTAGTCATCATATATTATGCTTCCTGAATCAGGCTGCTCTAACCCAGAAATTACATTTAGAAGTGTAGATTTACCAGATCCAGAAGGGCCTAAGATTACAACGAAATCTCCTTCACCAATGGAGAACGAAACTGAATTTAACGCATAGAGCAATTCATTCCCATTTTGATAACATTTAACCAAATTCTCGACTCTTAACATACACAACCTCCAAACTTTTATTAATTGATTAATTAATCAATTAATAAAACAATATTATTGATTAATTAATTTGTCAATAAGAGGATTGCTATTTCTTACATTTGACTTTATTCAGCCTTCTATACTAAAATATTTAATTGTGTGAAAAGCACCGTGGTTCGTAACCATCCCACGCAAAAAAACTAAGGAGAAATGAATATGAAAATAAAGTTTTTAGCGGCAAGTGGTATTATTGCAGCACTTTATATTGCCGTTACATTGCTAGTCGCACCATTCGGCTTTACAGAGGTCCAGTTCCGCGTATCGGAAATTTTTAATCATCTAGTGGCCTTTAATCCACGCTTTGCCGTTGGAGTTATTCTTGGGGTATTTATCTCCAATCTGTTTTCACCATTAGGCATCTATGATTTATTATTTGGTGTAGGACACTCCATGATTACTCTAGGACTGCTTATATTAATCTGTAAATTTGTTAAAAATATTTGGGCACGTTTAATCATCAATACATTTTTATTTACATGCACAATGTTCATCATCGCCTTTGAATTGAACTTAGCTTTAGAATTACCGTTCTTCTGGACATGGTTAACTGTTGCTGCTGGTGAATTTGTGGTCTTAGCAGTTGGTGCACCGATTATGTATATATTGAATAAACGTTTAAACTTTAATCAATTGATTTAACAGACGAGTCTTGTAGATTCGTCTTTTTTATGCTCTTGACAGTTTTCTGAAAATATTCTACAATTCTTTTCAATAATAAATGCAAAGAAAAAGAATAGTAGCAAGCAGTAGTACTTAAAGAGAGCTGATGGCTGGTGCAAATCAGTAGTACATACTTGTGAATGGACTTTGGAGCAGCCTCATAAAAATGTGAGGTCGAATTTACTCCCCGTTACCGGAGTACGAAAGCGCGCAGTTTTTGCGAATAAAGGTGGCACCACGGTTACTCGTCCTTTTTACCAGAAGGATTGAAGTGACTTTTTTTATGGAAAAATTAGAAAGAGGAGTCGAGAGAGATGGGTACAGTAGCAGAGAAAAAGGGATATTTCGGTGAATTTGGCGGTAGCTTTGTTCCTGAGGAGCTTCAAAATGTATTGAATATTTTAGATGAAAACTTCCAGAAATTCAAAGACGATGAAGACTTTAAAAATGAGCTAGATTATTATTTCCGTGAATATGTTGGGCGCAAATCGCCGCTTTATTTTGCAGAGAATCTAACAAAGCAATTGGGTGGCGCAAAAATTTATTTAAAGCGTGAAGATCTCAACCATACAGGTTCACATAAAATCAATAACGTATTAGGACAGATTTTACTAGCAAAACGCATGGGTGCAAATCGCGTTATTGCTGAAACAGGTGCTGGACAACATGGCGTTGCAACGGCAACAGCTTGTGCAATGTTTGGTATGGATTGCACAATCTATATGGGCTTAGAGGATACAAAACGACAAGCATTGAATGTGTTCCGCATGGAGCTTCTTGGTGCAAAGGTAGTCGCTGTCGATAAAGGCCAAGGACGACTAAAGGATGCGGTGGATGAGGCATTTGCTGACTTAGTAGAAAACTATGAAACTACTTTCTACTTACTAGGTTCAGCAGTAGGACCACATCCATTCCCGTCCATGGTGAAACACTTCCAATCTGTTATTAGCCATGAAAGTCGTGAACAAATTTTAGAAAAAGAAGGAAAGTTGCCAACAGCTGTACTTGCCTGTGTAGGTGGTGGCAGTAATGCCATTGGTGCGTTTGCAGAGTATATTTCAGATGAGGATGTGCGTCTCATCGGTATTGAGCCCGATAAGGCAGCCTCACTTAATGAAGGAACTCCAGGTGATTTACACGGCTTCAGATGTTTAGTGCTGCAGGATGCAGAGGGTAATCCATTGCCAACTTATTCGATTGCTGCTGGATTAGATTACCCTGGAGTAGGCCCAGAGCATAGCTACTTAAAAACAATTGGCCGTGGTGAATATGTTACCGTGACAAACGAGGAAGTGCTTGAAGCATTCCAGGTGCTGTCTAAAGTTGAGGGCATTATTCCAGCACTTGAAAGCTCTCATGCTGTGGCACATGCTCTTAAATTAGCACCAACTCTATCGCCTGAAGAAAGTATTATTATTAATATCTCAGGTCGTGGTGATAAAGACGTAGAGCAAGTATTCCAAATGCTGAATAAATAATATTCTATTGTTAGTAAAAGAGCGACTTCCAATACTGGAAATCGCTCTTTTTATTATACAAGTGTATTTAATTTAGGATAAATTTCTGCTACATTATCTCTTAGTTTCGCTTTTAGGAATTTTCCTACAGATGTCTTTGGAATTTCCTCTAAAAATACAACATCATCTGGTACCCACCATTTTGCAAATTGACTTTCTAAAAATGCTAGCAGCTCCTCTTCTGTTGCAGACGACCCTTCCTTCAACACAACACAAGCTAAAGGTCGTTCTTGCCACTTGGCATGCGGTATCGCTATAACTGCGGCTTCCAAAACGGAATCATGAGTCATTAATGCATTTTCTAAATCAACTGAGGAAATCCATTCCCCTCCTGATTTAATTAAATCCTTTGTACGATCCGTTATTTTAATAAAGCCATCTTCTGTTCGTACTGCAATGTCTCCTGTATATAGCCAGCCATCTCGATAGGCATCAGCCGTACGTTCATCACGATAATATTCATGGGAAATCCACGGACCACGTAAGCGTAACTCACCCATCGTCTCTCCATCCCAAGGCACCTCTCCATTATCATTCACAATACTAGATTCAATGCCTGCCATTGTCATTCCTTGCATAGCTCGCGATTCAATTCTTTTGTCAATTGGCCATTCATCCATCCAAGACATATAATTCGATAATGCTACGATTGGTGTTGTTTCTGTCATACCATATACAACGATATATGGTATACCATATGATTCCTCAAAAGTACGAATTAGTCGAGTTGGTGAAGCTGAGCCGCCGCAACAAATTGCACGTAATGAACGAATATCTCGTTCGCGCTTCTCCTGCTCCTGTAATGCCCCAATCCAAATCGTTGGGACTCCAGCTGTTAGTGTGACCTTTTCCTGCTCCACTAAATCTAAAATTAAGGCTGATGTAAAATGCGGACCTGGTAATACTTGCGTTGCGCCGACATTAACGCTTGCAAAAGGTAGTCCCCATGCATTTGCATGAAACATCGGTACTATAGGCATTACAACATCTCGCTCCGCAATCCCCATGGAATCAGACATACTCAGCATTATACTGTGTAATGCTAAGCCTCTATGTGAATAAACAACCCCCTTAGGATTTCCAGTTGTCGCACTTGTATAGCACATACCAGCAGGTGCATCCTCATCTAAATCCTCTGGGAATTGATAATTTTCATCTGCTGCTGCTAATAGCTCCTCATAGGATAATGCATTTGGCAATGTTGTTTCAGGTAAAACGTCATCATCTGTCATAATAATAAAATGTTTTACTGTCTTAAGCTCTGGCGCAATGTTTTCAATGATTGGTACAAGATCCTGATCAATCATTAAAATCTCATCTTCTGCATGATTAATAATATATATTAAATGCTCTTCCGAGAGTCGAATATTCACCATATGCAAGACCGCACCTGAGCATGGTACTGCAAAATATGCCTCTAAATGGCGATGCTGGTTCCATGCAAAGGAGCCAATTTTCGCTCCTCTTTTCATTCCTAGCTTTGTTAGTGCATCTGCTAAACGACGTGTCCTTTTTGCCCACTCACCATATGTTAGGCGGTGAATTTTTTCTGGACTTGTTCGAGAGACTATCATCTTTCTAGCAAAATAACTTTCCGCTCGTTTAAAAAAGCTTGTTAAAACTAATGGCGTTTGCATCATAAAACCATCCATCCCTTCATCTCGTAAACTTTTCCCCTTACAGAATATTAATAGTTTTTATTTAACCGAATACTACTAATATTCTGAATGTTATTATATTTTAAATTTATAAATTACGCTATATATTCCAATAATTTTCTTTTTATTGTTAAATTTTTCTAAAATAAAGATGTATTTAGGCATATTAAAAACAGATAACGAAAACTAGTTGTGTAATCGTCATCTGTTTCATATAAAAAGTATTTATTTATGAGATTGCTTTTGTTTGTAGCTTGATTTTTAATTTTTCTAGCATATCAACTGTCATTTTTGCTAGGTCATACTCCGCTTTAAAGCCCCATTCTTTCTGAGCAGCTTCAATATTTAAAGAATTTGGCCAGCTATCTGCAATCGCTTGACGGACTGGATCTACATTATAATCCATACGGAAATGTGGTAAATGCTTCTTAATTTCAGCTGCAAGTTGGGCTGGCTCAAAGCTCATTGCTGTAATATTGAAGGCATTGCGGTGAATCAAGCTTCTGCTATCAGCTTCCATTAAATCAATAATTGCCTGTAATGCATCTGACATGTACATCATATCCATATAGGTGCCTTTTTGAATATAAGAGGTGTACTTACCTTGTTCAATCGCTTCATAGAAAATCTCAACAGCATAGTCTGTCGTACCACCTCCTGGAGGCGTTACATATGAAATTAATCCTGGGAATCGTACACCACGTGTATCTACGCCAAAGCGATTGTAATAATAATCACATAGAAGTTCACCAGCTACTTTGTTCACACCATACATTGTTGTAGGACGCTGTAACGTATCCTGTGGCGTATTGTCCTTCGGTGTTGATGGACCAAATGCACCTATTGAGCTCGGTGTAAAAAATTGTAGATTTAACTCGCGCGAAACTTCTAATGCATTCATTAAACCACCCATATTTAAATTCCATGCCAGCAATGGATTTCTTTCAGCTGTTGCAGATAATAATGCTGCTAAATGCATCATTGTGTCTGCACCAAAATCCTTTGCTAAATCATGCATTCTTTGTCCATCTGTCACGTCCAATATTTCAAATGGTCCCTTAGTATGTTCTAGCTTTCTAATATCTGTAGCAAGGATGTTGTCCTCTCCATAAATACTACGAAGTTTTTCTACAAGCTCAGAACCAATTTGACCAAGTGCTCCGGTAACAATAATCTTTTTCATTTCTCCAAACCTCCACCTATGAACAATTGTACTTTTGGAAAGTACAATTTATTATGTGTAAACATTGATTTAATAACACTTTCGATGTTTTCCATTATAATGTGTTCATATAAAAAACACAACATTTATGTTTAGATATTTGTGAAATACCACGCATGATTCCTTATTTTCAGTATATGAGCCCTTGAAAATATTGTGCTAAAAAAACATATAAAATACATATGTTCATTCCAAAAGAACAATTAACCATTTTTTTCATAATAAAATAAAGCCTTTTACCATAAAAAAGAACCTTACTTTGTATTTAAACAAAGTAAGGTTCATGTTGTTGAAATACTATTATGTCAATGACATCAAGGTGACAAATTAAAAAGTATAGCCCTTTTTCAAAACGAG